>JBKJLR010000161.1:0-12321 GCA_046596865.1 Chitinophagaceae bacterium | reverse complement strand
CTGAAAAGTTTAAAATATATGTAAACGACAATAATCTTGGCTATATCAGGAATTTTGAAAAATGCCTGTCGCTTTGTTCGGGGAGTTTTATTGCCATTGCCGATCATGACGATATCTGGAAGCCACATAAAATTGAAACCCTGGTGAATGCCATAAGCAAAGCATTGATGGTTTATTCTGATTCTGTCCATATTGATGAGAATGATATGGAGCTTGGAAAAAAAATAAGCGATACATTCCGGTTGCATCATCATCCGCATCCCAATGCCTTTGTTTTTTACGATTTTATCTGGGGGCATAGCACTTTGATAAGAAGAGAGCTTCTTGAATATGCGCTGCCGGTTCCTGAAAAAATACCTTATGACACCTGGTTGGCTTACACGGCTGCATCTGTATCACATATAAATTATGTGGATGAACCACTTACGGGCTGGCGGCAGCATAGTAATTCATTTACCGCTGTTACGTATAAAAAAAATGAACAGGGAAGAATGAATAAAAACAGGAAGTATGAAGAGTACGGAGAAAAATTAGAAAGAATCAGAACATTATCGGATAATATTTATTGTGTCAATAAAGGATTTATGGAAAACCTTTATTCGGGGTATGAAAGCATTGGCAAGGGCTTTTCATGGAGATTTTTTTTCTTTCTTACCCGGCATCACAAAACCTTATTTCCAATCTGGAGAAGAAGCTATTTAAGCAAGCTGAATGAGTTTAGAAAGATGGCCCGGCAGGTTAAAAATAAGGCCTGACATCTAATAGTAACTACCTCAACTAATAGCTTTAAAAAAAATTGTCTTTTCATCTTTAGGTAAAATATTTGGCAAGGAGTGTTGCCAGGTAATCACTGTCAAATCTCGTTTGCGATTGCCGGAGAATGTGTTTAGTATCCGATAAATCTATCTCAAAACAACTTCCCTTGCTCACTTCAATATAGTTTGATTTTGTTTTTAGAAATGTTTCTATCGTTGATACAATTTCTTTAACCGGGTAATTAACCGGGCTGGCAATATTGATGGGTACGGCAGACGATAAATTATTTTTTAGCAGCTGGCCGGCTATGAAGAACACATCATCTATGTCAATAACATTACGGCAGGCGGTAGTCCACAAGTCAAAATTGATCCCATTCTTTACATGATAGAAAAAGTAATTTAGTAGGGTATTGGGATTGGAAGATTTTCCGGCCACATTAGAAACTCTGAAAATATAATTCTGGCGGGCAGTTGTTTGAATAATATTTTCAATATTCAGCTTATGCTGTACATACGTGGAATTCATTTCATCAGGATCATAAATGCTGCAGGTGCTGAAATAAATGATTATTTTCTCCGGGTATTTTTCAATGCAATGCCTGAGTAATGTTACTTCCCTTTCATAGGCTTCTTTTTTTTTTGTTTTTGAATTTGATACTCCCGATGCGAAAATCAGGAACTTGTCGTCATTTTTATACGATTCAAACCTACGGGCCAATAATCCATTTCCGATAACCATAGATCAGTTGCTCAAAATTGATTGATGCAGTATTTTTTCCGCCAGAAAGATAGTAATAATGTGCTACAAGATGCAGCGATTAAAAGGTAATACCGGTTTGTTTCAAAAAATATTTGATCGGATGTGCCGGGAAATCTCTGCGGAAGATGAAAAAGGATTCTTTACCCATAGCTGACCAGTTGTTTCGAAGTTTCCATGCCTTATCTAATGTTTCATGAATGTTTTCGACAGACACATGATCAGTAACCCACCCGTTTACATTCTCCTTTACCCAGGAAGGCATGTCACCAACGTTGCTTACCACTATGGGTCTTCCCATTGCCAGTGAGTCCATTACAGTAATTGGCATTGCATCAATATGTGTTATTTGCAGTATTAAATGAGATTGCGCAATGGCTTTTTTATAATCCAGCGCATTGCCTTGCAGAATGACCTTTGATTGCATTTGTAATTCAACGATCAATTTTTGCAGTAGCTCTTTGTCTTTTCCATTTCCGTAAAGATGAAGCTCCCAGTTCCGGCTGCTCCAGACGGCGTTGGAAAGTGCCCTGATCAATACATCCTGTGCCTTGCGTTCTGTGTCTAAGGCAGCAAAAGCAGAAAAAATATATTTTCCTTCAACGACGTCAGGGTAAGCAGTTAATACGCCGGGAGAGTCAAAAGTTAAAGGGTTAAAGAGTTTTTCCTGGTTGGGGATGGTGAGTGAATAAGCTTTTTCTAATGCCTGAAAAATCTTTGGTGTATCACCTAAATTTTTTATCGCTTTATCGGCCCATTTTTGCAGCAGCGAAAACTTTTGAAATGAAAATTTCTCATTGATATTATAGTTGTGATAGATGAGCACATATTTATTTAACCTTCTGTATAACTTTTTGAATGGCCCATGGGTTACATCTTTCCAGCCACCCTGGCTTACGATTGACATGTCAAATTCTTCAAACGGAACTTCAGCAACGGCTTTACTTAATTTTATTTTTCCCAGGAGTAGTTGTTTTTTTGTTTCTTCTTTTCCCGGCAGTAGAAATAATTTGCAACCAGCCTGTTTTAATTCTGTCATCCGGTTATTTTTCCCTTCTCCGTCAAAGCAACATACGGCCACATTATAACCGTGCCGGGCTGTCCAGAGGGCCGCCTGGTACCACAGTTCTTCGCTGCCACCCCAGGCAGAACCATTCATTACTGAAAGAAAAAGAATTGGTTTCATAATGGAATAGAAATTGCTCTTTAAAGTTTTAATTGGTATTGTATACGATCAAATATCATCCCGCCCATCCTTCCCTGTCCAAACTTCTGTATTGTATGGCTTCAGCCAAATGCTCGGGTTTTATATCAGCACTTTGGCAAAGGTCAGCAATGGTTCTTGATACTTTTAAGATACGATCATAAGCTCTTGCAGAAAGACTTAGTTTCTCCATGGCTGCTTTTAATAAATTGGCACCTACCGGACTGATCACACAGATCTCTTTCAGCATCTTACTGCTTATTTGTGCATTGCAATAAATACCGGGGTTGTCTTTGTAACGTTCGGCTTGTATATCTCTTGCAATGATCACCCTGTCACGGATACTGGCCGAATTTTCCTGTTTTTTAGTTCCTGACAATTCGCTGAAAGCGACGGGTGTTACTTCCACATGCAAATCAATCCGGTCCAGCAGCGGGCCCGAAATTTTATTCAAATATTTTTGTACTGTTCCCGGGGGGCAAGTGCATTCTCTTTCAGGATGATTATAAAAACCGCAAGGGCAGGGATTCATCGAGGCTATTAACATAAAAGAAGCCGGAAAATCAACCGCCAATTTTGCTCTTGATATCGTTACTTTTCTTTCTTCCATTGGCTGGCGCATTACTTCCAGCACGGTTCTTTTAAATTCAGGTAATTCATCTAAAAATAAAACACCGTTATGTGCCAATGAAATTTCGCCCGGTTGCGGAATACCGCCTCCACCAACCAACGCCACATCGCTGATGGTGTGATGAGGTGAACGAAATGGTCTTTTTGAAACCAGTGTGGAATTCTCCGGTAATTTACCGGCAACAGAATGAATTTTTGTTGTCTCTAATGCTTCCTGCAAAGAGAGAGGGGGGAGTATAGTGGGCAATCGTTTGGCCATCATTGTTTTTCCTGCACCTGGAGGGCCGATCAATATGGCATTGTGACCCCCCGCTGCTGCAATCTCCAATGCCCTTTTAATATTCTCCTGTCCTTTTACATCAGCAAAATCAATTTCAAAATCATATTGTGAATCAAAAAATTCTTCCCTTGTATTTACCACTGTTGGTTCCAATCCTGTTTCATCATTCTCAAAAAATTCAATTACTTCTTTAATGTGGGTGACGCCATAAACTTTCAGGTTTGTCACCATACCGGCTTCTTTTGCATTCATCTTTGGCACAATCAATCCTTTAAAACCTTCTTTTCTTGCCTGTATGGCGATGGGTAATGCACCTTTGATAGAACGAATTTCACCATCTAATGACAACTCACCCATGATAACATAATTAGAAAGTGCCTCATGGTTTTTAATTTGCTCAGATGCACCGAGTATTCCTAATCCAATGGGAAGGTCAAAAGGGGTTCCACTTTTTTTTATATCTGCCGGTGCCAGATTAACCACCACTTTTGTACGGGGCATTTGATAACCATTGGTTTTAAAAGTGCTTTCTATTCTTTGCAGACTTTCCTTCACCGCATTGTCGGGCAATCCCACTATCATTGGATCTTTGCCAGTGCTCATCCAGTTCACTTCAATAGTTATGGTAATAGCTTCCACACCATACACGGCACTGCCAAATGTTTTTACAAGCATGGTTTGAAGGTAGTAGAAAATAACGGGACTGGTTATAGCCTGAAAGTGGTATTACTTTTAGCTCTTAAATATATTGACGCTGCTGCCTTGAACTCCGCATTATTTTATTTCGGCTACCGTTACTTCTATCAGCAGGGAAGTAAATGGGTCTGCTTTTACAAGGTTTGGCTTTTGCCCTGCAGTTAAGGTAAAAGTTTCTGTTTTTTTGGTAATGTTTATCTTTTGTATAACTGGTTTTGAATTACCTGTTGTTATGGAGATTTCCAGCGGCAATTGAAAAGGCTGTCCGCTTTGTAACTGTTCTGCCACAATGCTAATCTTTTTTTCTTTGACCATGTATTTCCATTTGATGGATAGTTGCGGGTTAACAGGCCTGTACAACCACTGCTCAAAAAATGTATCTAATTTTTTGCCTGATATAGTTTCAAATATTTTTTGCAGATCTTTTGTGTCAGCGTTTTTACCGGCATACGTTGCATAATACTTACGGATACTTTGATGAAAGACAGAATCACCTAACTGGCGTCGCAGCATATGGAGCACCCAGCTTCCCTTTTGGTAACTGTTTGCATTTAGCAGCTGCATATAGTTGGAAGTGGAATCCACTACCGGGCGGTGGCTGGTTTTTACAAAATCAATAACGTTTTCCCTATCATATCTCATTTCAGTATTTAAACTGTCAGTTCCATACCTGGATTCAATGTAAACATGAGTAAGGTAAGTAGCAAACCCTTCGCTGAGCCATAGGTGGGCAAAGCTTTTCTCTGTTGCCATATCTCCGAACCATTGGTGCACAATTTCATGTGAAAGGAGTTCTTCCTGTTGCCGCAATCCATTTACCCTGTCCTCTGCATAAAAGATAGCACCGGCATTTTCCATTCCTCCAAATTTGGTTTTGGATTGAACATTGGCTAATTTTTTATAGGGATAAGGGCCAATGTAATTACTATGATACGCAAGAATATTTCTGGCTATTGCATAATCATAAAAGCCTTCCTTTTTATTTTCGGGAAACACCCAGCTATACACCGGAATACCGTTTACATCGCCAACTGTGCTAACTGCAAAATCAGCAGCACCAATTACCATTACCTTGGTGGGCAGCGGCACTTCTTCCTTATAATGGGTAAGTTTTCTATTACCAGGTAAGTTCGTCTCTTCTATTTGCAGTCCATTCGATATAACCTGGTAATGTGCCGGGGCCGTAACAATAAACTCAACCGTTGCTTTATCAGCCGGATCATCTACACAAGGAATCCAGTGGTGGGCACGGTTAGGCCAGTTATCGGCAAAGAAGGTACGGTTGCCGAATTGATTTTTGGAAATAATGAGGCCGTCGGCGGGGATGCCATGATAGGATATTATATAAGTACTGGTATCACCGCTTTTTGAAGATTGGCCAGGAAAAAGCATTGTTGTAACACTATCAGGTGATCTTACAAAACCTCTTACTCCCGGTCCTGCTATCTTGTCAATCTTCATCCCCTTTCCTTTATCGTTGATTGTTACAATATCGAGTTTAAACGATTGTAAAGGTGCCAGGAACCTGATTGTGATGGTAGCCTGTCCGTAAATAGAATCATTATTATCATTCAGTTCAATATTATATTGATAATGCAGCACATCAATATTTTTTTGTGCACTCAGTGAAGTTGAAATAAAACAAAGAGTAATGACTGTTAAAAACTGCTTCATGGATTAATCCGCTTTAAATACTTTATCCGGTTTTTGGGTGGCTTCTTTTATCCGTTCAATTATTTTTTTTAAGGGCAAAGGTTTCAGCATTCTGGGCGGGTCCATGGCTGGATCTATGTCATCAAAAAAATTAACTGCTTTCATGGCAATCATCGGGTTAGAATAAGTGTATTTCAAAGAGAAAAAATCAACCATCTGTTTCATGCTTAGGTGCTGCAGGAGGAAATAAACGTCAATAAAATCTTTCAACCGTTTGCCGCTTTGTATAATGGCATGAAATTTCATAGCCGCAATATCTTCTTTACTTAAAAATCTGATTCCATCTTCTGTAACCGGGGGCCGCAGCAATGCGTAGTTATGCCTGATAAAATCTGTTTTAATATTATTTACCACTGCCAGCAAGGTGCTTTTTCTTGCCAATGTAACTGTAAGGTTGTAGTCGTCCTGAAGCAGATTAATAATGTATGTTGCTTCAAATTCATTTTGGGTAAAAAGATCAATATCGATTGAATTCCTGTGACCGAGTTGAAGACTTAATGCGGTGCCACCCACCAAATGAAATTCGTTTAGTTCAGGAATAGCTTGTAACTGGTGAATTAGCCTGAAAGTTTCAGGGGCAATAATGAAGGGATTTTTATGCAGCATGTAAAAAACCGGAAGTAAGAAAAAATTTTGAAAATTCTTTATCTCTAACATCCAACTGGGCACTCCATTCAATAGTTTCCAATATCTGTTCTTTACTATACAATTTTACCATTTCCCTCCATTCTTCCAGGTTACCTCTTTCCAGTACCCGTTCAATCACAATCTTGAACGATTTCACATAATTAAATGTTTCAAGATCGTATTCCCAGAGTAAAGCTGGATTGATAATATTAGGTTTTTCCTTGTTCATTTTTACCAGGTAAATATAACAAATTTGCCCCTTGTGGCAAACAGGTATTTTGTGTATCAGGCTGAGAAAATAAGTGTTTATCTGTTTGCAAATAAGACCTTTTCAGGGGATGGGTTTTACAATTTTTCCAGCATTTCCACCACTTTTTCCCGTTTTAATATCACATAACCAATCCGGTCATTACTAATGCCTTCTTTTAACTGGTAACTGAATTCCAATTCTTCATCTTTTACGTTGGTTTCAAAATAGCGAAAGGAAATATTGGGATAGTTTTTCAATTCGTCGCCAATTTCATATAAATGAGTAGAAAGTATGAACAGGGAATTTTTAATTTTAATCAAACCTTTGATAACAGTCAATGAACACTTCATGGCATCCTGCACATTAGTACCTTTAAAAAGTTCATCGATCAGCACCAGCCATTTTTTACCGTTATTTATTTTTTCAATAGTGTTTTTTATCCGCTGCACTTCGTTGAAGAAAAAGCTTTCCCCTTTGGCAATATTGTCCACTACATTAATATTACTCAGCAGTCCGTCAAATAAAGTCAGTTTCATTTTCGCTGCGGGTACTCCCATGCCAATATGTGCCAGGAAAACGGCTGATCCCAAAGCTTTTATCAGGGTACTTTTGCCCGCCATGTTGGCACCGGTCAAAAAAACAAAATTGTTTTCCGGGTTCATTTGAAGATCATAAGCGACTGGCCGTGGTAATAATACATGGTATAATCCTTTGGCATCTACCAGCGGCGTTTCCTGTTCCACAAATTCAGGAAAAGTAAGGTTATAAGTTTTTACTGCTACTGCCATTGAGTACCAGGCATCGAACCGGCTGAAAATATCAATCAGTTCCAGGGTATCAGTTTTGTAACGGCCCCTAAGCTGATGACCGAAATATAGATTCTGCCGGGAAGAAAATGATTGCCCCGGTATTGTTTCTGATAGTATTTGCAAAGGAGGTTCTTTCAACAGTTTGCTGATACGATCTGAATAAAATTGAATGCTTGGTGGAAGCTCAAGGTTTTTCAGCAGTTCAGCCACTTGTTTTATTCCCCGGTAGAAATCGGCAAAATGTATCACCGAATATTTCACCATAGAATAATCTTCGTTGTGCAGCCATTTGTACAGCATATTATTGAAAGAACCAGGGCTTTCACTGATGGGGTCCAGTGAATAATCCATAAACTTGTCCATCATCAGCACTGTACCATTGGTAACGCCGGTGGGCCAGTCCTTTACATGTTCCAGGAATGTGCGGATGATCTTCTGCGTACCGATGATTTTTTTTACATCACTGTGCGGTTCACTGAAAAATTTTCGTAGCCATTCTTTACCCCCGGTGGTCCGGGTGAAATTCAGTTTATGAAAAATAGAATACTCTTCTTCGGGATGGAAGATGGAAATGTCGCTGAATGATATTTTGTCTATCTGCATATTGGTGAGTCGTGAATGGTGAGTGGTGAATGGGATCTGAAAATTGACTATTCACTATTGACCATTGACTTGTTTATCTGTCAAATTTTAATCGTTGCCCCTTTTGGGATTCATCCCATCTTCCGTTACCATACACTAAATGTCCGTTTATAAACGTATGAGTAATAGATGCAGGAAACTTAAAATTCTCTAAAGGACTCCAGCCGCATTTATATAAAATATTTTCTTTGGAAACTTTTGTTGATTTATTCATATCCACTATCACCAGGTCGGCATGGTAGCCTTCCCGTATATAACCCCTTTCTTTAATTTGAAAACATACAGCAACTGCATGGCTCATTTTTTCTGCTATCTTTTCCAGCGTTATTTTACCTTGTTGATAATAATGAAGCATTAATAACAAGGGATGTTGAACCAATGGCAGGCCGGCATGGGCTTTTTCATAACCGCCCCTCTCCACCTGTGGAGAGGGATTAGGGGTGAGGTTGAGGTGTTTCTCTTCCCAGGTATGCGGGGCATGGTCGGTAGCAATTACATCTAATCTGTCATCCAGCAGGGCTTGCCAGAGTGCCTCTTTATTGTGTGGAGCTTTTATGGCCGGGTTACATTTTATCAGGTTTCCCAATGTTTCATAATCATTACTGGTAAAATGAAGGTGATGCACACATACTTCGGCCGTAATGCGTTTTTGTTTCAGTGGAAACATGTTGGTAAATAGCTGAAGCTCCTTTTCTGTACTGATATGCAGGATATGAAGTCTTGTGTTATATTTTTTAGCGATCTGGATAGCATATAGCGATGATTCATAACAGGCTTCATCATCCCTGATGACAGGATGGTCGGCAGCAGTCAGTTCTTTTCCACTCAATTTTAATTTTTCTAAATGCTGCCGGATTATTTTTTCATCTTCACAATGCGTAGCGATCAGTACTTCACTTTCCCTGAAAATTTTATCCAGCGTATTGGGATTATCCACCAGCATATTGCCGGTACTGGCACCCATAAAAATTTTAATGCCGCAAATATCTTTCCTCCTCTTATTTGTTTTTAAAACCTCCTCTGCATTGTCATTACCCGTACCCATGAAAAAAGAATAATTGCCCAATGATGAATGAGCGGCAATTTTATATTTTTCTTCAAGTAACTCCTGTGTTAGTGCATTGGGAATGGTGTTGGGCATTTCCATAAAACTGGTAACGCCACCGGCTACTGCCGCTTTCGATTCGGTATATATAGTCCCCTTATGTGTAAGCCCCGGTTCACGGAAATGAACCTGGTCATCAATACAGCCGGGAAACAAATACCTGCCTTCCCCGTTAATTTCAATATAATCAGTGCTTAACTGTGTGATCTGTGGCTGAATCTTTTCAATGCGGCCATCGGATATCAACACATCTGCCGTTATAATCCGGCCTTCGTTGACAACCTGTATATTCTTAATCAGATATTTTTGCATATTTTGCCGCCCGAATCTAATCCAAGACTCATGCAATTTAAAAAAACCCTTGTAAGACTGCTTGTAATTCTTTTTCCTCTTGCCATTGCTGCCCAAACTACTTATCTGCCGCAGGGCGATAAGGCTAATATATTGATAGAAAGGCTGGAGATAAAATTAAAGACCGACTCTGCCCTTAATTTTTCAAAAACAAGACCTCTCAGCCGGCAAAATATCCTTACTGCTATTAATCAATTGGGTAAACCGGCAATTAACAATCTGAATTTGTCCAAAGTTGACCAGTACAATCTTAATAGTCTCCTGATGAATAATCTTGAGTTTATTCCCGACAGGAGCAGGTTTAAAAGTAAAAAACCTATTGCCAAAAGATTTTATCAAACTCCCGCCAATCTTTACGAGGTTCATATAAAGGATTTTGACCTTGTGATAAACCCGGTAATACAGGTTACCGTTTCCAAAGAAAAAGACAATGATGAAACTCTTTATTTGAATACCCGGGGCCTGACCCTGCGGGGAAGGATAGCCAACAAAATTGGTTTCTATACCTACCTGACCGATAACCAGGAAAAAGACCCGATGTATGTAAGAGATTGGACAAACAGGCGGAAAGCGGTGCCCGGCGTTGGTTTTTATAAATCATTTAAAAATACCGGCTATGATTATTTTGATGCAAGAGGCTACTTTACTTTTAATGTTACCAAATACATTGATGTAGCATTTGGTTACGATAAAAATTTTATCGGCAATGGCTATCGGAGTATGTTTTTGGGTGATGCCGGCACCAGCAGTCTTTTTCTGAAACTTAACACCCGTATCTGGAAGGTCAATTACCAGAACCTGTTTATGGAATTGCATAGCCCCGGTGTGCAGATCGGAGATCGGTTGATAGACAAAAAGTATGCGGTGATGCATCATCTTGATGTTGGAGTTACCAAATGGCTGAACATCGGTTTATTTGAAGGAGTTGTATTTGGCCGTCAGGATCATTTTGACCTGGGTTATCTTAACCCGATCATTTTTTACCGTTCTATCGAACAACAAAATGGAAGTTTTGATAACTCTTTGATTGGTATTGATGCAAAGGCAAATATTGACCGGAAAATTCAGGTATACGGACAGTTTTCGCTGGACGAATTTTTACTTTCTGAAATAAAAAAGAACAGGGGTTGGTGGGCCAATAAATGGGGGATACAAATAGGTGCTAAATACATAGATGCTTTTGGTATAAAAAATCTTGACCTGCAGGCAGAGCATAACAGGGTTCGTCCTTTTGCATATTCTCACGGTGACTCCATAGCTAACTACACTCATTACAATCAACCAATGGCGCATCCGCTGGGGGCCAACTTCCAGGAGTTTATTGGCATTGCCCGTTACCAGCCTGCGCCCAAATGGCTGGCTGTGGCCAAATTAATTTATTACCAGCAGGGTAGGGATAGCAGCAGCCGGAGTTATGGCAGCGATATCCTGTTGCCAAACACACCACCATACCGGCAGGGTGATTTTGGTTATTCAATAGGCAGTGGTTGGAAAACAAATGTACTGTATGCTTCTTTCCTGTTGTCGTATGAGTGGAGAGAAAACTTTTTCCTGGAATTAAATGGAATTTATCGCAAACAGGATACAAAAACACCACCTGTAATTTCAGCAAATACTTCCGTTATTTCTGTTGGTTTAAGATGGAATATGCACCGGAGGGAGTTTGATTATTGATTCGGGAATCAGGAAAGAACACTCCGGTTACTTATATTGGTTATTACTAGTACCCTTTCTTTTTAAAATCTTCTTTTACTTTTTTATAATATTCCTCATTATATTTTTTAAAATATTCGGATTGAACAATTTCTTTGTTGTAAGGAACAAAGGTTTTCATTAGCCAGGTGTTAAACTTTTGTTCTTCCTGCGTTTGGGCTTTCTTGTCCATTTCATTCTTGTTATCGAATTTCTTACCCTCTTCCCGGAATAGCTTCATAGTGCCAGCTTCATCCTTATTGCGTATAGCGGTAACCACTCTCGTTAAATAATCTGTATAGACACTGTAATATCGCTTCAGTTCAGGATCAGCAAAATCCGGGGCTTCTATACTGACGTTGTCACCGGTAGAAACTTCTTTACCTGGTTTTGTATCGCTTTCAGTGGTAGTGCCTTTTGCTTCTTTTTTTGTTTCTTTATTATCACTACAACCCAAAAATAAGGAAGCGGATAAAAAAATAAGCACAGCAAAGAAATTCCTGATTTTCATAATAAATAATTTAAAGTGAAGTTGTATAAAAGCATTGTTACCGGGCAATTAACATTGTGTTACCTGATGCCTGGGCAAATGCAGAGTCAAGTCATTTAGTACAAGGTAACAACAAAACTGAAATAATGATTTTTATCGGGTAAATATTTGCACTAATAAAATTTATCTCAGTAATAATGTTTGATTATTTGCGGTAGCAGGGAATTCATTGAGAATTTCCCTTTACTATTCCCTTATTATTTTTTGTTTCTGTAAGTATGGTTATTAACAGAGTTATGCCACCTAATGCAGCGCAA
>JBKJLR010000082.1:0-13885 GCA_046596865.1 Chitinophagaceae bacterium | reverse complement strand
CAACGGGTCTTCTGCATCCATTTCTTCAGCGGGGAATGATACTACTCCATCTTTTTCAATCTGGGCTTCGGCATGTTCCATTTCATCCTCCCACCACACATCTCTTCCTTTTATCATCGACACCGGTGTTCTTGTACGGGTATAAACAATTACTCTTTTCACTTTTTTATTTCCTACCAATGCATCATCAATTACAGATTTCAATGGAATATCTTTTGCGCCTCGATAGGCACCATCGCAGGTAACGATATATTCAGCCTGGGCATCGTCTAATCTGTCGGCAATACTTTGTGCAGAAAACCCTCCAAAGATTACACTATGTATAGCACCTATCCGGGCACAGCCCAGTACCGCATAAGCCAGTTTCGGCACCATTCCCATATAGATACAAACCCTGTCGCCTTTCTTTACCCCATTGTTTTTTAATACCTGGGCAAACTGGCAAACTCTTTTATGCAATCTTGCATAGGTCACCACTCTTGTTCTTTCATCGGGATTATTTGGCTCCCAGATAATGGCTGGTTTATCACCCAGTTTTTTTAGATGCCTGTCAATACAGTTCTCGGTAATGTTCAGCTTTCCACCTTTGAACCATTCAACCCTGGGTTCCTTAAAATTCCAATCTAATACTTTGTCCCATTTTTTTCTCCAAAGAAAATTTCCAGCGATGGCAGACCAAAAACCCTCCGGATCTTCTACACTTTGTTTATAATCCTTATGATATTGCTCCAGTGATTTTATCTGAAAGGGGTATGACATAAATAGTGATTATTGAATAGAGTATAAATTTACAGAATTCAAAAGGTTTTTTCGTCCAGAGAAAAAAGAGAGAAAGAGGATTGCTCCGCAATCATTGGTTTTGTATTCTCCTTTCCTCTTTTTACTCTGAGCGATTGTATTTGATTTGAATATTTTTTTACTGTTTTACTAATTCATATCTTGATCGCATGAATCAGCCCAGTTCTGCCAAAACCATCCGTTCAGTTATTGCTGCCTCTTCCGTAGGTACTATGATTGAGTGGTACGACTTCTATATTTTCGGAATGCTTTCCACTACTATTGCTGCCCAGTTTTTCCCAAAAGATAATCCTACAGCAGCGTTACTGAGTACACTCGCCATTTTTGCTGCCGGTTTCATTGTTCGTCCGTTTGGTGCATTGGTGTTTGGCCGGTTGGGTGATCTGGTCGGAAGAAAATATACTTTCCTTTTAACCCTCATTTTAATGGGAGGCTCCACCTTTCTTATTGGTTGTGTTCCCAGTTATGAGGAAATTGGTATCGTTGCCCCCATTCTCGTATTACTATTAAGGCTATTACAAGGTCTTGCCCTTGGTGGCGAATATGGTGGGGCTGCTACTTACGTAGCTGAGCATGCCCCGGTGGGTAAACGGGGTTATTACACCAGTTGGATTCAAACAACGGCTACAGTGGGTTTGTTTATTGCACTCGGTGTAATTCTTTTAGTGAAATCAAATATGTCTGATGCCTCTTTCAATGCGCATTGGGGCGGTTGGCGTTACCCCTTCTGGATCTCTATTTTACTTGTCGGCGTTTCTATTTACATACGATTGAAAATGAAAGAATCGCCGATGTTCTCCAAACTGAAAGCAGAAGGAAAAACGTCAGCGAATCCTTTGAAAGAAAGTTTCCGGCACAAGGCTAATTTTAAAATGGTGCTGCTGGCTTTATTTGGTGCAGTGATGGGGCAGGGAGTAATCTGGTACACCGGGCAGTTTTATGCACAGAATTTTTTAGAGACAAAATGTAATATTGAATTTGAACAAAGCCGTACGATTATGCTTTGGGCCATTGCCTTTGCAACACCGTTATTTATTTTTTGGGGGTGGCTGAGTGATAAAATTGGAAGAAAATGGATCATGATGGCGGGAATGTTTCTGGCCATAATGACGTACCGGCCTATTTTCGATAGTTTTTTACAAAACACATCTTCGGAAGAATGGCAAAAAATAAGTTCTGCAACTATGGGGCCGGTCAATATTAAAAAAGTGGCGTTAAAGAATGGATCTGATTCGCTGATAACAAGAACAAATAAATTTTTCTTGCGGGATGGAAGAGCTTTTACATTAGTAAAAACAGACACTTTATCAACAACAAATAGCAATCAGGATAGAGTGGTAACAACAGCAGTTAAAGACAAGCATTTGTCTAAAAGTCTATACTGGAAATTTATCGGCCTTGTCTTCCTGCTGATTTTATATGTAACGATGGTCTATGGCCCAATTGCTGCCTTCCTGGTAGAAATGTTTCCGACAAAAATCCGGTACACATCAATGAGTTTGCCTTACCATATCGGCAACGGTGTGTTTGGCGGGTTAGTACCTTTTATCGGTTTGCTGTTAACCAGTACTTATACATCAGACCCATTGGTAGGTCTTTGGTACCCGATTGGTGTCGCCACATTGTGTTTAGTAATTGGCACGATGTATTTGACGAATAAGATCGATAGAAATATAAAAGATTAGGCCTCCTCCCGACCTCCTCCGCATAGAGGAGGCCACCAGAGCACAGCCCTGACTTATTTAGAAATTCTTATAAAACTCAAGACTCATGAATGCCTTTAAAAGATATCTTGGCCTGATTTTTCTAATATTAGCTCCACTATTCATTTATGAATTAGTTGCCGGAGCTATTGCCAATATTGACCCCGCCGGTAAAAAAGATATCAACAACCCCGTTATCTGGATTATCATCATTGCCATCTTCACTCCTATCGCAATAGGCCTCGTCATTTTTGGCTGGTATGCTTTCCGGGGAGAATATGATAAACTGCCACAAAGGTCAAAAGAATTAAAAGATAATACACCTTATTAAGAAGACCTGAAAACCCAGCATATCCATGGCTGCTTTGATGCTTTAAAATGTCACCATAAAACTTCATGTGCTAAAAAGCATGCAAAGAATTATGACGAAAAATCTTTAAGTGACTGTTGCGACAGGAGATAACGCTTCAGCTCCTTAGCACATGCCCTTCGTTAAAATGTATAGCATTCATTAAGTAGTAGTTTAATTAATGACCCGATTGTACATGGGAATAGTTTTCCATTTTGTAAGATTCACTGAACCCTGTTAATACGAGGCTGATTTTTTTCAGGGGGGCCTTAATATCGCGGAATTCTTTTATTAATTCCAGTATATCAAAATCTATATATTTTGTATTGGAAGCATCTATAAGAACAGATGAGTTGGCTGGCATGTGGTCCAGTGTTTGCCGTATAGCCGCCTTATTTAAGAAGGATACTTCCTCAGAAAGCCTGATATTAATAGTATCTCCCTGATTATGTTTGTCTGCATGGAAAAAATAAGAGTTTTTAAGATTGCCATGCAGGATTGCTCCGGCAGCAGCAAGTATTCCCGCAATAACGCCAATTAATAAACCCTTTCCACTGAGCAGGGGTATAACAGCAAATAAATCAATAGCGATAATTACAACTACCGTGACTATAAAGGGGATGAACTGGTACTTGCCAGCTTTCCAAAAGTTTGTAAATACGGAAGGCTTGGCCAGTTTGTACCCGGTAAGCAGTAGAATAGCCGCCAATGCCGATAAAGGAATTTTGTTTAACAAAACAGGTATAAGGATAACAGATAACAGCAACATCAAACCATGAATGATAGTAGACAGCTTTGACTTTGCACCTGCATTTACATTGGCACTGCTTCGTACTATCACACTGGTAACAGGTAAGCCACCGATTAAACCTGCAATTGAATTTCCAATACCCTGTGCAAATAATTCCTTGTTAGTATTGGTTACCCTTCGTTCAGGGTCAAGATTATCAATGGCTTCAATACTTAATAAAGTTTCTAAAGATGCGATGATCG
Source organism: Chitinophagaceae bacterium (assembly GCA_046596865.1). GTDB lineage: Bacteria > Bacteroidota > Bacteroidia > Chitinophagales > Chitinophagaceae > JJ008. The sequence goes on along the minus strand of JBKJLR010000082.1, from coordinate 10,042 downwards.
CAATTGCAAATCCGTAAACGATAACAGTTCCGTTTAAGAAACCATTAAAATCAGGCAGCGTAAAAAAGCTGAAAAACTCATTGGCACTCCCAGCTGCTTTTATCTGTACCAAATGCTCATTCTGAACAGCAAGGTTACTTCCCGTTTTAATCCAGATTTCGTTGACTACAACTGCCACCACTACAGCCACCAATGCCCCCGGAACAAACTTTACCCTTTTCTTTATGAAAGGTTTATCCCATACCACCATTATAATAATAGCAATAAGACAAAGCAGGAACACCCCTACTTCAATATGCTGAAGCGGTTGCAACAGTTCATGCATATCTTCACTGCCATACTCAATCAGCTCGGTCAAGTTTCCTTTTTCATCCTTATCATAGCCAAAGGCATGGGGTATTTGTTTGGCAATAATAAGGATGCCTATGCTTGTCAGCATCCCTTTAATCACACTGCCGGGAATATAATTAGCAATCCCTCCAAGTTTTGCCAAACCCAATAATAACTGCAATACACCTGCTATAAACACAGCACACAAAAACATTCTGAAATCTCCAATCGTTCCTATTGCTCCTGCTACCAAGGCTGCAAGACCTGCCGCCGGGCCACTTACACTTAACGACGAATTACTAAATGTGCCAATTATAATACCCCCGATAATGCCAGAGATAATACCACTGAAGAAAGGGGCACCCGATGCCAGGGCTATTCCCAAACAAAGGGGCAGGGCCACCAGGAAAACGACAAGGCCTGACGGTAGATCTGATTTTAAATACTTTGTGTTCAATTTCATCTTAATTTTTATGTTGTTGATCGGTTTCTGATTTTACCAGCTCAGAATGATACATCATCTAATTAGTTATTAATTATAAGCATGAACTAATTGTTTATCTTCTTTACTCTTCTTCGTTAAGTTTTTAAAGAAATCAACTTGTCCGTTTTCTATATTATAAACACCGCCTACAATCCCCATTTCGCCTTTTTTAAATAGATCTTTTACAATTTCGCTGCGGGTCAGTATTTCTTCCAGGCTGTTCTCCACATTAGCATAAGCTACCTTATCAGCAAACTGGTAACTGTCCCCATCCTGCAAAAGAGATTTAGTAATGGATGGTTGAATTCGTTTCAGCAGATCGGTTATATGCCCGTCTGTTACTCCCTGTTTTGCGCTTTTGATGGCACCACATTCTGTATGCCCTAGTACCATCAGTACTTTTGAACCAATATACTTTACTGCATATTCAATACTTGCCAGTATATCATTGTTTACAATATTTCCGGCAACACGAATGCTGAATAAATCACCCAGGCCCTGGTCAAAAACTAATTCTACAGATGCACGGGAATCCATACAGCTCAGGATAACGGCAAAAGGGTATTGGCCTTCTCTTGTTTCATTAATCATTTGCAAATGATCATGATCGGCTTTAAGGTTATTGATAAATCTTTTATTACCTTCTACCAGTAGTTCATATCCCTGGTAAGGTGTCAGGCTTTGTAAATATTCTTTTGAATGTTTGCTCATAACTTAAATAATTTAGATTGGCGCTGTCAGAAATGGCAGCATCACTGTTAATTAATGAATTGGTTTTTTTACAAAGCCATTAGCAACAGATGGAATTTAAATTATGCGGCGTTGGGGGGAGGAACTAATAATTCACCGTGGAAAGCATTATAAATGTCTGCATTTTCGCATTTGTGGGATTGCGAAGCAATAGAAAAGAAAAGATCGGCTATGTGATGGTCATGCAGGTACTCTTCAGAAAAGGTGTTGCCTGAAGGAGCTTTTTCCTCAGTGCTGTTGCCAAATGGATTAGCCGACTCATCTTCCGTTGCGCTAACCGGTGATTGTGCATTAGCCACTTTGCTGTGTTTAGCCAATTCTTGCTGGGATGCAAAAACAAAAGGAGTACTGATGGAAAGCCATAGTAATGCCAGTATCATAAAAACAGCAATAACCGATTGAAAAATGCTATATTGTTTTCTATTATTTTTCATTGAAAGTGATGCAAATTAATACATTCATGCTTGCAAAACAAACGAACAGGTTTATATTAAATATTGTAAACAAATTTGATTGACTGGAACAAAGATTTCGCAAAAATAACAGGTAGTCGATTAAAATGTTTAAGATTTATGTCATTTTTTATTAATAGTTTTTGAATTTGCTTTCCCGAACAGAAACCCAAACAACTGACCCGGTTTCATCATTATATTAAACGGTACATTTTAAAAACAACGTCTATACATGAAACCATACGAGATTTTATTACAGGATAATAAGACCTGGGCTTCCGGAAAATTATCAGAAGACCCGGAGTATTTTGACCGCCTGGTCCATTTACAAACTCCTGAGTTTTTATGGATCGGTTGCAGCGATAGCCGGGTGCCCGCCAATGAAATTACCGGCACACAGCCAGGCGAAATTTTTGTTCATCGCAATATTGCTAACCTTGTCATAAACACAGATGTAAATGTGCTGAGTGTACTGGATTATGCTGTCAATCACCTGAAAATAAAACATGTAATTATCTGCGGTCATTATGGTTGCGGTGGCATCAAAGCCGCTGTCACTAAAGCTGATTATAAGCCAGTGCTGAATATGTGGTTGCGAAATATTAAAGATGTGTACCGTCTTCACCGGGAAGAACTGGACAGTATAAAAGAAGAAGACAATCGCACCGACCGGCTAACAGAACTGAATGTAAAGGAGCAGATATTAAATCTTGCCAAAACATCAATCATTCAAAGGGCATGGAAAAATGAACAACGGCCTGATTTGCACGGTTGGGTATATGGATTGAATGATGGGCTAATTAAACCCGTTTTTGAAATGAAAGCCGGAACACATATTGATCCATTGTATGAGTATGATGATTTGTAATCAAATAAATATCCCGAAATCCTGATTCAACTAGTTTAACGTTTTGGTGTAGGTTTGCACTATGTCAATCGAAGTTAAAAATTTGCTCAAAGAATATGGCGAACAAAAAGCCGTAAATAATATTTCTTTTAAAATTGAAAAAGGGGAGATCGTTGGTTTTTTGGGTCCCAATGGGGCTGGCAAATCAACAACGTTGAAAATTATCACCGGCTACTTACAACAAACCGGCGGTGAAGCATACGTATGCGGCATCAATGTAGCAGAACAACCTTTGGAAACGAAAAAGAAAATTGGCTATTTACCGGAACTCAATGCATTATATTATGATATGTATGTAAGGGAATATTTAGGATTTGTAGCGGAAGTGCATGAAATTCCGATAAAAGGTAGAACAGATTTGAAAGGTGCTATTGCAACTCAAATGCCTCATCTTGCTAAAAACAGAAAAGATAGAATTGAAGAAGTAATTGAGTTAACCGGCCTCAATATAGAATCCAAGAAAAAAATAGGGCAGCTTTCAAAAGGATACAAACAGAGAGTTGGCTTAGCTGCTGCTCTTATTCATGATCCTGAAGTATTAATATTGGATGAACCCACCACTGGCCTCGATCCAAACCAGATTGTAGAAATAAGAGAAGTAATAAAAAAACAAGGATTGAATAAAACAGTACTGTTCTCTTCTCACATTTTACAGGAAGTAGAAGCCATCTGCGACAGGGTTATTATAATCAACAAAGGAGAATTGGTGGCAAATGATACCCTGGCCAATTTACAAAAAGCAAATAAAGATAATCATGCAGTTATCGTACAGTTTAAAGAGTTGGTTGACAAAATCATCCTTGAAAAATTAAATGGAGTTACAAAGGTTGAACAACTGCAAACCAGCCACTACAAATTACAAACCGGAAATCCTGAAGCTGTGAGAAAACAAATACTGGAAATAGCTTTGCAGCAAAATCTGAATATAATTTCGCTGCAAAGCGAAAACCACAGCCTGGAAAATATTTTCAAAGCTCTGACCAATTAGAACCCTTTCTTTTCAGCTGGCTTATCTGTCTTACCTTTTTCAAAATCACCACCGTACACCATCACCAATTTCGATCTGTCAAAATATTTTCGCAGCGCTGCATTTACTGCCTCAAGGCTTAAGGCTTTTAGTTTGTTCTCAAATTCGACATATTGATTTAAATCTCTGTCATTGACCATAAAAGCACGGAGCATACTTGCCAGGTTATCATTATTACCGAGAGATGTTTTATCCTGCTCCAGGAAACTGTTTATAGATTTTGTTAATTCATCCTGTGTAAATCCACCCTTAATAGCTTTATCAACTTCCTGGCGCAAAGCAGAATCCAGGCGGCCTTTGTATATCGGGTTGAACATAGCATACATACCCCAGTTGCCGGTATTATACTTATACTGAACATTCAGGAAGCTGCCGGCTCCATAACTCATGCCCTCGTTTTCCCGTAAACGCTGTGGTATCCGGGAAGAAAGAAATGCACCACCACCTAATAATTCATTGGCCATTGCTACAGCCGGGTAGTCAGGATTTTTCCGTGAAATGTTGAGGTTCATCCCCGCCAGCATCATGGCATTTGTTTTATCAGGTGTATTGATTGTTTCTGTAATTTCTTTTGTTTCAAAATACAGGGGTTCTATTTCTTTGTAGGATTCTTTACTATTCCATTTACCAAACGTATTCTGCAAAAAAACGGTGATTTTCGGTTTATCCAATTGACCAACAAAAGATGAAACAGAATTATTGGCGCCGTAGAAATCAGTATAATATTTTTTTACTTCCTCCAGCTTCACCTTAGCCAAATCTTCCAGGCTTTCCTCTGTACTGGAAGCATAATAGGGATGCCCTTTGGGATATTTACTCAATAATTTTCCCAGCTTTTCTGAAGCTCTGGACTGAGGGTCGTTTTTGCTGGATTCATAATTGGCTTTTGTGTCAATCAGGATTTTATCAAATTCTGCGGCATCAAATTTTGGATGCTTCAGCATGTCCTCCAGCAAAACAAGGGCAGCCGGCAAATTTTGTTTATCTGTGTTTATATTTATAGATAATGACCCGGGGCCTCCTGAAAAAGATATATCTGTTTTGATCCTGTCCAATTCATCGGCTATTTGCTTTTTTGTTTTGTTAGTCGTTCCTTTTTTCAGCATATCAGCCACTATTGCTGCCACCTCTGATTTATCAGACAATGTTTTTTCATCCCCAAAACGAAGGATAACCGACGCTGTTATTTTATCACCTTTAGTTGGTTTTTCCAGCAATGCATATTTACCACCGTTAGGCAAAATACCATACTCTGTATTCTTTTTTATATTTTCTATAGTATTTTCAAAATTCGTTTTTTGTGCTGCTACTTCTTTTCCTTTATAACCATTCAATAAATTTTTTATATCCGGGGTTTCTGCTACCACGGTTCTGTCTGGTGCATCATCCGGTATAAAAACACCATACGTACGGTTAGAAGGTTTGTAATATTTTTTTGCAGCCGCCTGTACATCGGCCACTGTTAGTTTTTCTATTCTGTCACGGTATAAAAAGGCAAGACGCCAGTCTCCTGCACCTATAAATTCTGTAAGGGCAATAGCAAAATCAGTGGTCTTACTTTGGAGATCCTCTGCATATTTAAGCAAAGTGTTTTTGGAACGGGTCAGGTCTTCTTCCGTAAATGTAATGCTGTTAATGTTGTCCATTGTACTCAGCAGAACTTGTTTTGCGCTGTCAATACTTTTATCTTTTGGTACTTCCACCTGGAAATAAGTAAATCCGGGATCATGCAATGTTTGTGCATAACCGTATTCTTTAGTAGCCAATTTAGTTTCCACTAATTTTTTATACAAAACACCGGAAGGATCATTGGTCAATATTTGTATTAAAGCATCATTCGCTGCATAATCTTTATCTGCCAGCGAAGGGGTGTGATACGCCATGCCAATATATTGAATATCGCCGGTGCGGCGAAGCGTCACATTTCGTTCACCGTCTTGTGAAGGTTCCATGGTGTAAGTAGGTGCGATAACTCTCGTCGGTTTTGGTATGGGGCCAAAATATTGCTGAATATACCCCAGGGCTTTTTTCTCATCAAATTTTCCGGCAATAATCAACACGGCATTATCCGGCTGATAATATTTTTTATAAAAAATTTTCAGATTTTCTGCTTTTACCCTTTCAATATCTTCTTTACTGCCGATGGTAGATTTGCCATAGTTGTGCCACAGGTACATCGCAGAAAGAATTCTTTCATTTAACACACCACTAGGATAATTTTCACCAATTTCAAATTCATTTCTTACTACACTAAATTCTTTTTTTAATTCTTCTGGTAATATCTTAGAATTGACCATGCGGTCAGATTCCATATCAATTGCCCACCTGAGGTTTTCATCCGATGCGGATAATATTTCATAATAGTTGGTTCGGTCGTACCAGGTAGTCCCATTTGCCTGGGCTCCTTTATCGGCAATTGCTTTTTTTATGTCAACAAATTTTTTGCATTGCTTAAAAAGCATGTGCTCCAGCAGATGTGCCATGCCGCTTTCTCCATACCCTTCATGCCGGGAGCCTACTTTATAGACAATATTCACAGCAATATTGGTTTGTGATTCATCCGGCATCAGCAATACCCGCAAGCCGTTGCTTAATTCGTATTCTTTAATACCTTCTACATTGTTTATTAATTTAGGCGGTGATTGTGCAAGAACATTTTTTGCATTCAGCAATAATAACGATAAGCTTAAAGTGAAAAGGATAAGGCGCATAGTTTTTGATTTATTTAAAGATACGGGGATTCGCAAAATCAAAATCGAACGGGTTGCTGAACGGCTAAAAAGTAAGCCGACTGGTCATCTTTTCCCTTTTTTGTTACAACCGGCTAAAACTGTTTCTTTGCACCACGAAATCCTTCCTTGAAACATATATCCAATTATATAATTTAAACCTTCAAACACATCATGAGTTACATTTCCGAAATCTTTGCCCGCCAAATTTTAGATTCAAGAGGCAATCCTACTATAGAAGCAGATGTAATAACCAATGAAGGTGCCGTGGGCCGGGCCGCCGTGCCCAGTGGTGCCAGCACCGGTATACATGAAGCAGTGGAACTGAGAGATGGTGATAAGAAAAGATATACAGGAAAAGGGGTTTTAAAAGCTGTTAGCCATGTAAATAAAACCATCGCCCCGGCTTTGATGGGGTATGATGTGGCCGACCAGACAGGCATTGATGAAATGATGATACAACTTGATGGTACTGCCAATAAAGGAAAGCTGGGGGCCAATGCCATCCTTGCAGTAAGCATGGCAGTAGCTAAAGCAGCAGCGGAAGAAGCATCCTTACCCTTGTTCCGGTATATTGGTGGAACCAATGCAAAAATACTTCCCATTCCAATGATGAATATTCTGAATGGTGGAGCCCATGCAGATAATAAAATAGATTTCCAGGAATTCATGATCATGCCGGTTGGCGCATCATCCTTTAGCGAGGGGCTGCGTTGGGGTGTGGAGATTTTTCATACCCTGAAATCAGTATTGAAGAAAAAAGGGTTCAGCACCAATGTGGGGGATGAAGGTGGTTTTGCTCCCAATATCCAAAGCAACGAAGAAGCGATAGACACCGTGATGGAAGCAATACAGGCCTCGGGCTACAAAGCAGGTTCTCAGATTGTGATTGCGATGGATGCCGCCAACAGTGAGTTATGGAATGCTAAAAAGAAAAAATATGTATTTCATAAAAGTGATGGAAAAGAACTGAGCAGCGATCAGTTGGTTAAGTTTTGGGAAAAATGGGTAAAGCAATATCCTATTGCTTCCATTGAAGATGGCATGGCAGAAGATGATTGGAATGGCTGGGCAGCACTAACACAGGCAGTTGGTAAAAAATGCCAGTTGGTGGGTGATGATTTATTTGTAACCAATGTGACAAGATTGCAGCAGGGTATTGATAAAAGTATCGCCAATGGCTTATTGGTAAAAGTAAACCAGATAGGAACGATCACTGAAACTATTAATGCTGTAACACTGGCCCAGCACAACGGATACAATACTATCATGAGCCATCGCAGTGGTGAAACAGAAGACACTACTATTGCAGACCTTGCCGTTGCCTTGAATTGCGGTCAAATAAAAACCGGTTCTGCTTCCAGGACAGACCGCATGGCCAAGTATAACCAACTGATACGAATTGAAGAATTATTAGGGAGCTCGGCTGTATATCCGAAAGGAAAGATTAAATTTGGGAAATAGAGACGAACCATGGATCATCCCGGATATTATCACCCATCAACCATGAACGTATGAATCAAATTTTAACCCATATCCCCGCCTTCCTCAAAAACAAATACTTTATTTGCTTTGCAATTTTCTGCGTTGTAGTTCTTTTTTTGGATAAAAATGACTTTTTCACCCAGGTTGAACGGCGCAAAGAGTTTCGGGAATTGCAACAAAGTAAAAAGTACTATACTACTCAAATAGCCACCGAACGGAAAGAATTAGAGGCACTTAAGAGCAATCCCGCAACGGTAGAAAAGATTGCCAGGGAAAAATACCTGATGAAACGGGACAACGAAGAGCTTTTCATTATATCGGAAAACCCCGATAACGTAAAGAATTAGTCCTGGGTACACAATAAGGCAAACCGACCCCCGTTAATATAGCGGACGTTTATAATATCTCGCTACCAAGGACACATCTTATTATTGGACACTTAACTGGATTTGCCAAATGCCAAATTTTACACCGGAGCACCTTTTATTGTATTTGTACAAAGAAACCTCTGCTAAACAGACTACTGCTATCGAAGCCGCTTTAGAAAAAGACTGGACACTTCGTGAAAAGCTGACCGTTCTGAAAGCTTCCATGCAACGACTGGACAAAATCACAGAATCACCCCGCACAGAAGTAGTATTGAATGTGCTGAATCTTGCCCGGGAACATTCTGCTGAAGAAGTAGAGTAGTTTAAAGTTAGCCCCAAAGACATTGTAGCATCCCGGCAAAATTTGTCAGGATGTTTTTTTATGCTCCTGTCTCCGTCATCTGGAGGGAAAAGGGCAAACAGGGTTTCCATATCTTGCAACATGACCCGCAAAGAACGATATCGCTTCGTTATTGATTACTTTGAAGAGAATATGCCGGTAGCAGAAACAGAACTCGAATTCCATGATCCGTTTCAATTATTAGTCGCTGTAATTCTCTCCGCCCAATGCACTGACAAACGGGTTAATCTAACGACACCAGCCATCTTTAAAAAATATCCGGATGTGCAATCACTGAGTAAAGCAACGGTGGAAGAACTGTTTCCTTTTATCAAAAGCATTTCTTACCCAAATAATAAAACTAAACACCTGATTGGTATGGCCGGCAAAGTGATTAATGATTTTGGCGGCATCATTCCTATGTCGGTAGATGAATTGATACAATTACCAGGAGTGGGGAGAAAAACAGCCAATGTAATAACTTCTGTTATTGATCAGCAACCCAATATGGCCGTGGATACCCATGTTTTCAGGGTAAGCAGAAGAATCGGTTTGGTACCTCAAACTGCATCAACACCATTGGCGGTGGAAAAAGAATTGGTCAGGAACATTCCACAGCAATTTGTTCATAAGTCCCATCACTGGCTTATTCTTCATGGCCGCTATATCTGCCTGGCCCGGAATCCAAAATGTGAGCAATGTGGTTTAAAAAAAGTTTGCAGATTTTTTCAGCAGCAAAATCCTGAATACAATTTCGTTGCTTAAACATGTAATCTGCAGACGCAAAAATCCGGATTCTTGAATGATTTTACAGGCTGACAACCTTCAATACTATTTTTTCAAGGCAACAAAGAGTGAAAATGTATATATATCCACACAGGCTGTGTAGTGCCAAAAGGTGATTAGTGTCGGAATAAAGTATTTCCCCACAATACTTAGTTTAAACTTTTTGAATACTCATTATTCTATAAATTTATCTATCTGCCGTATCCCCGCCCTTTTGCCATCCACCCTCTGATAAGCATTATTATTTTACTTCAATAAAAAAGGTATTTGTCTTAGAATGAAAAAAATTCTGATACTTACGGTTTTGTGCAGCCTTATATTTCGTCAGCCACTGAAAGCACAATACTATTTTTACAATGACAGGTATTATGAGAATGCCCTGGT
>JBKJLR010000366.1:0-5175 GCA_046596865.1 Chitinophagaceae bacterium | reverse complement strand
TTTTCAATTACATCCATTAAAGAAATATTGTAATAGCTTAGCTTGTGCGGATCAATTACTATCTGATATTGTTTTTGAAAACCACCAAAAGATGCCACTTCACTTACACCGGGTACCGTTTGCAATGCAAATTTGATGTACCAATCCTGCATGGCCCGTAGTTCTCCTAAATCAAGAGATGGTGCATCTAATGTGTACCAGAAAATATGTCCCAAACCGGTACCATCCGGCCCCAAAGTGGGAACAACTCCCAGTGGCAAAAGCCGCTGTGCATAATTAAGCCGTTCCAATACTCTTGTACGGGCCCAATAAATGTCAACATTATCTTCAAAAATTACAAACACAAAACTCATCCCGAACATCGAGTTGGCCCGGATGTTTTTTATTTTAGGAATTCCCTGCAAATTGGATACGAGAGGATAGGTTACCTGGTCTTCCATGATCTGGGGGCTCCTGCCCATCCATTCCGTAAATATGATAACCTGGTTTTCAGACAGATCAGGTATAGCATCTACCTTTGTGTAGTTTATAGAATAAATACCATAGGCAGTTACTGCCGCTGCTATTAGCAAAACAACCATGCGGTTCTTTAAAGCCCATTTAATAGAATTGCTAATCATGTATTAACTTATATTACTATGTCTATAACCATGCCTGCTACTTCAAAACCTGAATAGGTATACTTTTAATCCTGCTTTCCCTTTTTTCAAATAATTTTAAACCCCTGGCTAATTGAATGATAACAACAGAAGAAACACTGGCAGAAAAAATAATAACCCATTCATTCCATGGCATAGGTATTACATTCAATGCCTGTCGCACATAGGGTATTTGAATGACGCCTGTCAAAAGGACAATGCTTCCTATCACTGAATACCAGATATATTTATTATTAATAACCTCGTTATTGAAGAATGGTCCGCTACTCATATTAAATACATGGAAAAGCTGACAAAAAATAAGAGTAAAGAACAAAATATTATTACACATCGCTGTATCCCAGGACTCACCGCTATGAAAAGCATAATGATTTACAAGCACGGCACCTATGCTTGCCATGCCAATAACGATTGCATAAAAGAAAATGAGTTTCCAACGGCTTTTATTAATAATAGGTTCGGATGATTTGCGGGGCGGCTTTTTCATAATATCTGTTGCCCCTTTGATAAGCCCTAAAGCCAGCGCCGGCAACAGATCCGTAATAAGATTAATAAATAGTATTTGCAAGGGCAACAACTGGAAGTGAAGATTCATAACTGCCACCACTGCTATTACCAGCAATTCACTGAGATTACAGGAAAGAAGAAAGGTTACAAACTTTTTAATATTCTCAAAAATAATACGTCCCTGTTTGATGGCTACTACAATAGAGGAAAAGGAATCATCTTGCAATACCATATCAGAAACTTCCTGTGCAACTTGTGTTCCCCGGAGACCCATCGCAATACCGATATCAGATTTCTTAATGGCAGGTGCATCGTTTACACCATCACCCGTCATCCCCACCACATAGCCTTTTTCCTGGAAAACTTTTACCAGGTCAAGTTTATGCTTTGGATTTACACGGGCAAAAACCGAAGTATTGATCCAGCGTTGTTTTTCTTCTTCACTTAACTCCTCATACTCTTTCATGTCCTTTCCAATTACCGGCACCTCTTCTTCTTTTGATATGCCCAATTGAGTTCCTATAAAATGTGCCGTTGCCGGATGATCACCAGTGATCATAACCACTTTAATGCCGGCTGTTTTACAATCATCAATGGCAGATTGAACCTCAGGTCTGGGTGGATCAATCATGCCAACGAATCCAAGAAAAACCAGGTCATCAATTAATGAAGCAGGAACATTATCTGCATTCCGGTATGCCATAGCAATCATGCGATGCCCGGATGCAGAAAATTTTTGCGCTGTTGACAGCCATTGTTCTCTTTTTGTTGTATCCAAAGCCCTGACATTTTCTTCATGAATCTCTGTGCATTTCAGCAACAACTCTTCAGGAGCACCCTTCGCAAAAACATAATATTTACCATCGTTTTCATGCAATGTGGACATGATTTTTGTTTCGCTGGAGAAAGGCTCTTCATCTTTTTTTAAATAGCATTTACGCAGTTTTTCAATGTCTTCGCCCTTATCTTTTGAAAATTTTAGCAAGGCTATTTCCAAAGGGTCACCAATCTCCTTTGTTTCCTCTCCAGATGTTTGAATGTCGGCTGTGTTGCATAAAACTGCGCATTTGGTGATTAATTCCAACTGCTCCTTATTGCCTGCATCGGGAAGCTCTTTTTTCCATGTACCAGAAGCTGTTTCAATAAACACTACTTCCATTTTATTTTGAGTAAGGGTACCAGTTTTATCGGTGCAAATCACATTGGTGCCACCTAAGGTTTCAACTGCAGAAAGTTTTTTAACAATGACATGGTAACGGGACATTTTTAGCATGCCCCTGGCTAACGTCATTGTAGCTACGATAGGTAAACCCTCCGGAATAGCAGCCACTGCCAGTGCAATGGCAGTTTGCATCATTTCAATAATTTGCTCCCCATTAATTAATCCTATTATAAAAATGACTACGACTAAACCAATGGTAATTTTGATTAGCTTTTTGCTGAACTCTTCCAGTTTCTTTTCTAATGGCGTTGCGGCCTGCTTGGATGAATGAACGAGGTCGGCTATCTTACCTAATTCCGTTTTCATACCTGTTGTCCCCACCAATATATACGCATTGCCTTTTGATACATGGGTAGCCTTATAAGCCATATTAATTCGGTCTCCAAGGATGGTTGATTCAGGAAGAACAGCGTCTTTTTTTTCAACAGGCATAGACTCTCCCGTGAGTGCAGACTCGTCAATTAGTAATTGTGTAGACCGATATATTTTGCCATCAGCCGGTATCATATCACCAGCTTCAGTAAATACAATATCGCCCGGTACTATTTCTTCAGCGTTAATTTCCAATAATTTTCCACCACGCAACACTTTTGCAGGTATAGAAGAAAGTTTCTTTAAAGCCGCCACAGACTTATGCGCTTTAAACTCCATGTAAAAACCTATTACTGCATTGATGATAATAACAAGTAAAATGGCAATGCCATCCAGCCATTCTTTGAATCCAAACGACATGCCTGCTGCAAATAGCAACAGAAAAACAATAGGGCTTTTGAATTGGCGGGTTAATATTTGGAAAGGACTGATTGCTTTGGCTTCTTCAATAGTATTTAATCCAAAATGATCAAGCCTTTCTTTAGCTTTTTCAATTGTAAGGCCCTGCTCAGTATCACTGTTCAGCGATAAGGTAGCTTCTTCAAGTGTTGTTGAGTGAAGTATTGAATCAATACGGATTTCTTCCATTACTCATTAGTTTTTAACATGGCTTTTGCCCTTCATCTAAGACGCTCTTATTCTTAATGTACTTACACCTGCTGCTTTTAACAAAGTTGGATATGCCTGAAATATAGTTTACAGGCCTATAACAAATTAATACTGTACTTTATGAAATATGCTGAAATAAAGAATCTAACAATCCGTACGGGGATAATAATTTTTAAGAATGTAGCAGGAGAAAATTTAAAATATCCTGCAATGAAACTAATCATAGCAAAAGGCAAGGGCGTAGTAGCGGCGAGTATGACAATTACCCATCCGTATTTTAAGAACATGTCTCCATATTTTTTAAATTTTTTCTGAAGCACTACCACCCTTGCAATTTTTGCAGCATTCAAATACCTGCCCACTAAGAAAGCAATGAATCCGCATAGAGAAGATATAATGCCTAAAATAAGTACGATTAAAAAGTATTCATCCAAACTTTTGGATTGATAAATCATCATGAACAATTCCGCAGGAAAAATTCCTATTAATAATTCACTGAGAAAAAAAGCTACCCCGGTGATGGTATAATTATGCGATACACGTTCAGCTATATTGTTAAAATATCCTCCTGCATACTTGTTGATCAGGATATTAATAACAACTACCAGGAATAGTGCAAGAATTGTCCAGAATATTTTTTGAACGATATATTTTTTAAAAAATGACTTATCTGTATTATTATCTATATTTTTTTTCTCCTGTTTCAACAATCAGTTTTATTAGATTCTTCCTGTTTAATACTCAGATTATTTGCTGTGTGCGATAAACAAAGGAGTATCCAATTCTTTCATTAAAATATCCGCCATGCTGGTTTTAAACCAACGGCTCAGTTCGCTTCGGCGGTAGGCACCTAACACCACCAATTCATTTTCTCTGTGTTTTCGCAAATAACCCAGGATCTGTTCTTCTGCATAGCCTTTCCCAATAATATAAGTTGCTTTTGGAAAATGGTTATTAATAAATTCTCTCATCAATTTATTATCCGGTAAGCGATGATTATCCATCCGGTCATTTACTGTATAAACCTCTACAGGTAAATCATTGAAATTGCCGAACAAATAGCTGAACATTTTTAATGCATATAAAGCAGAAGGCCGGCCGTCATACAGCAATACAATTTTATCAACCTGTTTGAAAGCGTTGGGCACTACCAGTACAGGGCATTGGACATCACCCAGCAAATCTTTTATAAAATGGGTAGGGAGTGGTTCCTTATTTTTCATAAATGTTTCGTACTCGTTTATGATGATAAGGTCGGCAAACATGCTTTCATGCTTTAGTTCCTGCAACGCTATATTTGTATCCCTGTGAATGGAAAAAGTAATTTTTCCTTTTTCACAGGCTTTCTGAAACTCTAATACAGCTTTATCCCTTTTTACTTTGTCTTTCGCATCCAATTTTTTTATAACTGAATCATAATCTTCGTACGTTTTTATTATTTTGGTTACACTGTAGGTACGGTAAATAGATTCGTCTAAAAAAACACCTACCAGGTGGGCATTTGTAGCCTTTGCCATCTGTATAGCATAATCCAATGTACTTTTCGACATTTTGTATCCATCAAAAACGGCTAAGAATTTTTTCATGTTGTAATCAATTTAAGGATGTTTCATAATGAGTGTTTTATACGCTATAAATATAATTAAACAATCAGGATGAAGATATGATTAGTATTACCGGCAATGATGATATTTATCATTTAATAATGGGCTTAGAACACCCAAAGAAATTTAACAATTTTTTCAGCTCACCTACGCCCCTGATTTTTGTGGTGCAATATCTTTTTTATAATAACCGTCTTATATA
>JBKJLR010000307.1:0-10188 GCA_046596865.1 Chitinophagaceae bacterium | reverse complement strand
GGGGGTAGTTTGCTGGTTCATCCATTCCGCCGCATCCTGTATAGTGATGGGATGAGTGAGAGAGTTGAGTAATTCTAATTTTGCATTATCATTAAAAACGATGGCCGCAAGATATTTTCTGTCCAGCTTTCCGTTTTGGTAAGCATCTTTTCCGAAATGCTGAATGATGGCGTCTTTCAGTATGCCATTGGTATTCATCAGGTGCTTTGTTTTATCATCTGCATAATAAACAGGAATGCCCAGTGTTTCGAATACTTTGGCTACCGTTGTTTTGCCGCTGCCGATTCCGCCTGTGAGGCCGACTTTTATCATAACTGGGTTTACATATAAAATCCCAAATCCCAATGATCGTTAAAAACTGGAATTTGGGACTATAAATTTGTAAGTTACTTTTTGCCGGTGTCCGCTGGTGCTGGTGCTGGCCTGTTCAATGCTGCGGTCCAGTCCATACTGATAGCACTTTTTTCAATCTTCAAATAGCTGCCGGGGCTTACTTCAATGTTCAGCGTTCCATCTTCATTCACTTTATTGATAGTGCCATGTATACCTGCAATGGTTACAATCTTATCTCCTTTGCCCATATTTTCGATAAACATTTTCTGAGTTTTGGCTTTTTTTGCCTGCGGACGAATGAAGAACATCCAGAATACCAGTATCATCATTCCCAGGAAAATAAACTGGATGTTGCCACCCATTCCCCCGGAACTTGCTTTCCCATCAGCACCGGCTGGAGGGGTACAGGCAGAAAATAATAACAGGACTAAAATGGTGGATATATAAGAGATAGTTGATTTCATAATAGTTTTATTTTTTAATTGTATGGAGGGTAGATCCATGTTTGTATTACTTTATTAATTCAGCTCTGAAAGTAAGTGTATGGCTGGCGGAAGGATTGGTATTGGCTGTTACATACACTTCTTTTCTTGTTTCACCATGTCCGCTTCCATTATACTTGGCTTTAATGATGCCTTGTTCACCGGGAGCAAATGGTTGCTCTGGTTTTTCAGGAATAGTACAGCCGCATTGCGCAGTTACACTTTGTATAACCAGGTTTTTGGTGCCTGTATTTTTAAAGCGAAAAGATATTTCTATTTCTTTGCCTTCTTTCTGTTTACCTAAGTCCAGGTATGTGGAGTCTACCCATTCAATAGTGGTATTATTGGCCGTATCAACAGCCGCCGTTGTGTTGGCATCAGCCATTTTTTTGAGCAGATCTTCTTTTGCTTTTTTAATAGAGTCCTCTGTTGTTATTCCTGTAACGGTCGTTTTTTTATCGCTGTTTTCACAAGCTATAAATTGGATGGAGGCAATAAGAATTACAATTATTTTTTTCATTTTTTCATTTTGAAATTGTTCAATACCTGGTTCATAACGGGGTAGCAAATGTAAAGGAAAAGAAGCTATTCATCCATAGCAATTTAACTTTTTAAGCTTTCTTATACTCCACCTTCTGCATGGTGCCCTGTTGTACCAGGTCTTTATGAATATTATCAAGTATGCCGTTTACAAATTGTCCGCTTTGAAGTGTGCTGTAATCTTTGGCCAGGTCAATATATTCGTTAATGGTAACCTTGGGTGGTATAGTTTCGAAATAAAGAAATTCAGCCACCCCCATTTTCATCATTACCATATCCAGCAACGCAATCCTTTCCGGATCCCAGTTTTTTAATTTAGGAATGATAAGGTTTAGCAAATGTTCGCTTTTATCTATTACTGTTTGTAAAAGGTTTTTAGCAAACTCCTGCTTATCTGCACTCATCAGCTGTTTAAAATTCAAGGTGCCCGGTTTTTGCAAATATCCGACCAGTAGTTGCACTATCATTTCGCCATCATCATCCCAGTTGGAAAAAGTCTCTTCTATGTGAGATACAAAAAGTTCATTGGCCAGAAGCAAATCATTCAGAATAAATTCAATGATTTTTTTTTCATCAGCCCTGTTACGGCCTTGCTCTGCCGTGTAGGTTTTATACTCTGGTGTTTCTGCCAGTTGGAGGTAAATTTTGCGTAGCAAATCCTTATCAGTAGTCAGTTGGGGCTTTAGTATAGCAAACTGTTCTTTTAGTGCAGGGTCATCCAGCATTTTCCATAAAATTTCGTTGCCTGCAATTTTGGTGTTTACGTTCAGGTCTTTGGTAGTGGGCAAATGTTTAGAAGCTTTTTTATGAGCATCTGTTTCTGCGTAGCGGCTTACTTCTGTAAGGAACCAGGTGAGATAAATAAATAAAGAACGGGTCTGGTCAAAATGCTGTTGTAGAATTTTTTGTGGTTCACCGGGCTTCACTTCTGTTTCCAGCGTAGTTACTGTGTAAAGGGACTGCATCACTTTTACCCGGATATTTCTTCTGCTGATCATTGCTGTAAGAACTGTGTTTGGGAGACGAAGGTAAGAGAAATTAAAAAATGCCTGTAATAAAATAAAAGTAAGCCCCTTGCAATGTCATTTTTGAGTGAACCTTATGCTTATTCCAAACTGCTTTTTATAAATCTTACTGTTCCAGGTTCATTAATTATGTGTGAAAATAAGTTTTAGGCGAGAGGATGATTAGGGTAGACTTCTTTTGTTCAGAGCTTGTCTGTTACTTTAAAACTGGCCTTATTATTAGCTTGCTTGGTTTGTATAATTTGTATGTATTAACTGCCTGTTGCCCGCATTTATTTGATATTGATGAAAATTGACATATTGGCTGAAAAAAAGCCCTGCCATTATCCCTTCTTGCTTCTCTTTAGGTTGGCCGACTGCTAAATTTTCATATTATCAGCCAATGGCATGGTATTTCCTGTACCTTTGCCGTCCCAAATTCTTATGGGGCATTCATTTCAAAAAACAAAAATTAATACAACTATGGCTAAGAAAGTCAATGTTACCCCACTACACGACAGGGTAATTGTTAAAGCAGCCGCTGCTGAAGAAAAAACAGCCGGTGGCATCATCATCCCTGATACTGCTAAAGAAAAACCGCAACGTGGCGTTGTTATAGCTGCGGGCCCCGGTAAAAAAGATGAGCCTGTAACTGTAAAGGCGGGTAATACTGTACTATATGGTAAGTATGCAGGAACAGAAATACAAATAGAAGGAGAAGACTACCTTATTATGAGAGAGTCGGATATCCTGGCAATAGTGTAAGAAAGTTTCGAGTTTATAGTTACGAGTTTCGAGTTAAAGTCTCGTAGCCCGAAACTCACTACTCGCAGCTAAAAACTAATTAATTAATTAATTATAAAATTTAAATAATCATGGCAAAACAAATCTTCTTCGACATTGAAGCAAGAAATAGAATGAAAAAAGGTGTTGACACATTGGCCAACGCTGTAAAAGTAACTCTGGGTCCAAAAGGACGCAATGTAGTTATTGAAAAAAAATTCGGTGCTCCCACTATCACTAAAGATGGAGTTACTGTGGCAAAAGAAATTGAATTGGAAGACCCAATCGAAAATATGGGTGCACAAATGGTAAAAGAAGTAGCTTCTAAAACTGCAGATATTGCCGGTGACGGAACTACAACGGCTACGGTACTGGCTCAGTCTATCATTAGCGAAGGTTTGAAAATGGTCGCTGCCGGTGCAAATCCTATGGACCTGAAAAGAGGTATAGAAAAAGCTGTAAATAAAGTAATAGAAAATCTGAAAAGTCAGTCGCAGACTGTAGGAAATGATAGCAGCAAGATTCAGCAAGTAGCTTCTATCTCCGCTAATAATGACAATGAGATCGGCAAACTGATTGCAGAAGCCATGAAGAAAGTAGGAAAGGAAGGCGTTATTACTGTGGAAGAAGCAAGAGGTACTGAAACCACTGTTGAAGTGGTAGAAGGTATGCAGTTCGACCGGGGTTATATTTCTCCTTACTTCGTTACCAACAGCGAAAAAATGCAGGCAGAACTGGAAAATCCTTACATCCTGATCTATGATAAAAAAATCAGCAACATGAAGGATATACTGCATATACTGGAAAAAGTTGCCCAGGGTGGTCGTCCATTACTGATAATTGCCGAAGACCTGGAAGGTGAAGCACTGGCTACATTGGTTGTAAATAAACTTCGTGGTACATTGAAAGTGGCGGCTGTAAAAGCTCCCGGTTTTGGTGATCGCAGAAAAGAAATGTTGCAGGACATTGCTGTATTGACAAAAGGTATTGTTATCAGCGAAGAACAGGGTTACAAATTAGAAAGTGCTGACCTGACATATTTGGGTTCTGCTACATCAGTTACGATTGATAAAGACAACACAACGGTGGTTGGTGGTAAGGGTAAGAAAGATGACATCACTGCCCGTATTAATCAAATCAAAGCACAGATAGAATCAACTACTTCTGATTATGATAAAGAAAAATTGCAGGAACGCCTGGCAAAATTAAGCGGTGGTGTAGCTGTATTAAATATCGGCGCTGCTACTGAAATGGAAATGAAAGAAAAAAAGGACCGTGTTGATGACGCCTTACATGCTACAAGAGCTGCTGTAGAAGAAGGGATTGTACCCGGCGGCGGTGTTGCTTTCATCCGTGCAATTGAGTCATTAGAAAAATTTAAAGGTGCGAATGAAGATGAAACTACTGGTGCTGCCATCGTAAGAAGAGCATTGGAAGAACCACTTCGCCAGATCGTTGCCAATGCAGGCATCGAAGGTTCTATTGTGGTGCAGAAAGTAAAACAAGGAAAAGGTGATTACGGATTCAATGCAAGGACAGAAGAATACGAGAATCTTCTGAAAGCCGGTGTAATTGATCCTACAAAAGTTACCCGTATTGCATTGGAAAATGCTGCTTCAATTGCTGGTATGTTGCTTACTACTGAATGTGTGGTAGCAGACAAACCAAAGAAAGAAGAAGCACATGGAGGCCATGGTGGTGCACCTGACATGGGTGGCATGGGTTATTAAATACAATGATGCCGATAGGAGGCAACGAATAATAAGAGAATCCCGTTTCTGTAAAGAAGCGGGATTTTTCATTGTTAATGTTGAAAGTTTGCCATAGAAAGAACATTAAAAATCCTTACATTTATTCCCAGTTTTAAGGCTATGATTACTTTAAAGGCGATGCTGAATCCGCTTTTAATTATTTCGTTTAAATAAATCAATATAATGAGAAAATTTACACTCGTCTTATTTACGGGGTTACTTTGTGTGGCTGCTACCGGGCAACAACGTAATTTTTGGTCTCTTGTAGATGAATCTTCTATCGGAAGAAGCCTTTTTATCAACTCACCAAAACCACCTGTGTATAAAATTTTTCAATTGAACGATGCTTCATTTAAATCTGCTATGGCCCTGGCGCCATCAGAAAGAGTGGTAGCAGCTAACCGTTCAACATTTATTGTTTCATTCCCCATGCCAAATGGTGGCGTAGAGCAATTCAGGGTTGTGAATGCTCCGGTAATGGATCCTGCATTAGCTTCCCGGTATCCCGGTATTAACTCTTATGCAGGTCAAGGAATTGAAGACCCCTCCTCAACTATTCGTTTTGATGTTTCCCGCCAGGGAATGAATGCTATCATTCTTTCTGCAAAAAGGCCAACTATTTATATTGATCAACTTGATGGAAATTATTATCGGATCGTAAGCAGAAAAGATATAATAGACTATCCCAATCATTTTCGTTGTCTGACAGATGATATTCAGAATCCTTCTGAGGGCCGGACGAACAGGGTAGAAGATGCCGATGACGGTAAATTAAGAACATACAGGTTGGCTATGTTATCCGGTGCGGAATTTTCTAACCATTTTATACCAGCTCCATTGTCCACATTGGCTGATAGTATTGCAGCTGTGCTGGCAGCTCAAAACAGCCATGTAACAAGATCCAATGCAGTGTACGAAAGAGACTTTGGCATCCGTATGGTATTGGTTGCCAACAACGATCTCATAATTTATTTTGATCCTCTCACTGACCCAATTGTAAATCCTAACAATCCCAGCGGCACTGCTGTGCAAAATGCAATTACTGCTGCTATCGGTATTGGTAACTACGATATTGGGCATACAGAAAGTAAGGGTGCAGATAACGGAAATGCGGGTTGTATTGGTTGTGTCTGTACGGACGGACAGAAGGGAAAAGGCTGGACTGTATATGCTAATCCCTCCTTGCTTGAATTCTTTGTGATAGATTACCTGACTCATGAAATGGGGCACCAGTTTGGTGCAAACCATACTTTTTCATTTAGTTTAGAAGGTACAGGTGTTAACGTAGAGCCTGGAAGTGGTGTTACCATTATGGGTTATGCTGGTATTACTGGTAGTCCGGATGTTGCACCTCACAGTATTGAACTTTTTTCTGTAAAAAGCATTGAACAAATAACTGATTATATTAAAACTGGTGGTGGATCTTTTTGTGATGTAGAAACTATTACTGGAAATATTGCTCCGATAGTAAGTGCCGGTTTGGACTATACTATTCCCCGTTCAACTCCTTTCCTGCTTACCGGAACAGCCAGTGACCCCAATGGTGATTTGCTTACTTATAACTGGGAGCAGATTGATAACAGGTCGGGCGCATTTTCAACTTTTCCTTCTCCCACGGCCACCGATGGCCCCATGTTCAGGACTTATCTCTCTTATCCCATACCAAAAAGAACCTTTCCGGAACTTCAATATATTTTAACCGGTGCAAATGGTTTTCAGTGGGAAGTACTTCCGTCTGTTGGCAGACCCTTGAATTTTCGTTTTATTGCTAAAGATAACCGGGCAGGTGGTGGTAATAACAAGACAGATGATATGATGGTGACAGTTGATGGGACAACGGGGCCTTTCCAGGTTACTGCTCCCAATACTGCTATTACTTGGAACAGCGGAGCTACAGAAAATGTGACATGGGATGTTGCCGGAACTACTGGCGCACCAGTTAACTGTGCCAATGTGAACATTTTGTTTTCATCTGATGGTGGAACTACCTTCAGCATGTTGCTGGCAAACACACCCAACGATGGCGCAGAAACAGTGACTAGTCCTTCAGTAGCAACATCGAGTGCAAGAATAAAAATAGAAGCAGTTGGCAATATATTCTTTGATATTTCCAATACTAATTTCACGGTGGCTCCGCCATCTAATAGTTTCGATTTTAATAATCCGCCACCTGTCGTTTCTGCCTGTCCCGCCGGTGCGTCTATGGCAATTACACTCGGCACTATTCAAAACGGAACTTTCTCAACACCCATTATTCTTACAGCAAGCGGTAATCCGCCACTTACAACAGTAAGTTTTTCACCCAACCCTGTTAGCCCGGGCAGTTCAACTATTGTTACGCTAAGTAATACCGGCATATTGGCTGCAGGCTCTTATACTATAACAGTTACAGGTACGGCAGGTGCTATTGTAAGAACAAGAAATATTACCTATACAATAAGTGCGGGTACCGGACCTGTTATCACTGTACAGCCAATGAACCAGGGAGTTTGCGTGGGAGGAAATACATCCTTTTCCATTGTCGCTGCTACTGCTACTTCTTTCCAATGGCAGGTAAGTACTGATGGCGGTGGTACTTATAATAACATATCCAACGGTGGAGTTTATTCAGGCACTACTACAGCTACTTTAAATATTACAGGAGCAACGGCAATGTTAAATAACTATCGCTATCGCAGTATTGCAAGTACCCTTTGCGGCAGCACCAATTCCAATGGTGGCATATTAACTGTCAGTACTGCTCCTGTTATCACCACACATCCACAGAGTATTATTTTGTGTACCGGCAGTAGCCATACATTTACAGTAGCAGCAACAACAACAGGTCTTACTTACCAATGGCAGTCAAGCCCCGCTGGTTGTACAGGCCCCTGGACAGATATTCCAACTGCTACATCAGCCAGCTATACACTCACCGGCATTATTGCAACTCAGAATAACACCGGTTATCGTGCTGTGGTAACAGGTAGTTGTGCACCTGCTGCCATTTCTAATTGTGCAGTGCTGACCGTATTAACATCTGTTGCAATTACTACACAGCCTTCCGATATTACTGTATGCGAAGGGAGCAACACCAGCTTTACTGTTGCCGGTAGCGGTTCAGGTATCGTATACCAATGGCAGGTAAGTACTAATGGGGGTGCTTCTTATAGTAACATATCAAATGGCGGTGTTTATTCGGGAGCTACAACAGCTATATTAACTATTACCGGAACTACTTTCTCCATGAATAACTACCGCTATCGTTCACAGTTGTCAAACGCAACCTGCACTATCCCGGGTGTTTCTAATGCCGCTATACTTACTGTTAACACATTACCTGCCTTTACGGCACAACCGGCCAGTGTTACTATTTGTGTGGGTGCTAATAGCAGCTTTACCGTAGCAGCAACCGGCACTGGAGCCGGATACCAGTGGCAGGTAAGTACTGATGGCGGTAGTAATTATAATAATGTTTCAAATGGCGGAGTATATTCAGGAGTAACTACTGCCACACTGACTATCACCGGCGCTATGGCCACCATGAATAATTACCTGTATCGTGCAGTGGCCACAGGAACTTGTGCACCGCCGGCAAATTCAAATGCAGCAACTCTTACCGTCATCAGCCCGGTTAGTATATCCGGAGCTGGTCAGCCTGCTGCTTCGATAATATGTTCTGGTAGCAACACCAACTTTACTGTTACAGGCGGTAGCATGCAATCTATAATCTATCAGTGGCAGGTAAGTACAGATGGTGGTAGTTCATACAATAATATATCCAATGGTGGTATTTATTCGGGTGCTACAACAGCTACATTAACTATAACAGGTGCAACCACTTCATTGAATAATAACCGATACCGAAGCCTGTTATCTAATGCAAGCTGTACCGTGCCGACAATTTCAAGCGGAGCTTTATTAACTGTTCGTCAATTGCCAACAGTAACATTAACTGCTGCACCACTGACAAGCCTTTTACCGGGACAAACAACCACATTGACAGCTACACCAAGTGCTTCTACCGGTGGTACTTTATCAACTACATGGTTTCATAATAATAATTTTATTACCAATACGGGTAATACCCGGGTGATAAATGTGGATAGTGTAGGTAATTACCAGGTTACGGTGCAGGAAACATTTACCGGTCCGTCATTGGTATGTTCAAATCAATCAGCTATTGTAACCATCACAGCTGCTTTCAGTAATAAATTATTCATCTTCCCGACACCAAACGATGGCAGATTTACTGTTTCTTATTACAACGATGGTGGAGTAAGTACAAAAAGAAAGATTTCCATCTTTGATTCAAAAGGGGTTATGGTTTATAACCGTGAATTTTCTGTTGTTGGGCCTTACACATTGTTAACGATCGATCTGCAAACAGCAACAAGGGGCATTTACTTTCTGGTGGTAGGCGATGCCAGTGGCGGCAGACTTGCCGATGGTAAAGTGCATATACGTTAATGATTAAAAAAAGAATTATAAACACAGTCCCGTTTCGAAAGAGACGGGACTGTGTTTATAATACAATGAGATGTAGAAGTATTTCCATGGATTTATGCGGGGTTAAGTACTGATCGTCTGGCAATCTGGGCGATAAAATCACTCGTCGTGTCGTAGATGAATGTTACGGGATAATAATTTTTTAATATCTATTGCTATTACTTACTGATGATCTTTATTTCCACTCTCCGGTTCTGTGTTCTTTCTTCTTCTGTTTTTTCAGGCCAGGGATGAAGAGGAGTGGAATGGCCGAAGCCTTTATAGGAAACCCTGCTTGCGGCAATATTGTTTTGTAGCAGGTAATCAACTACACTTTTTGCTCTTGCTTCTGATAAATTATTTATACCTGTTTCTCCATCCAGCCCATCCTCAGCAAATTCCTGACAGCATATGTGACCTTCAATTCTGATAATAAGACTGGGATAAGTTCGCATCGCCTCTAATAATTCTTCCAGCATGGGCGTCGCTTCAGGAAGAAACTGATGCATACCCCCAAAAAAATTGATATTTCTTAAAACAATATTGGTTCCGGCGGTAGTAGATGAATCAGCTATTTTTTCTTTTAATGAAATACCCGGCGTTAGATTTGTTCCCGCAGTTTTTGTAAAACTGATTTCCAGTCTTCGGTTGAGGAATCTTTCTTCCGGTGTTTTGTTTTCGTTCAGGGGTTCTTTTTTGCCATGACCAATTTCTTGTCGGATATTGCCAGGTTGAATACCATTGCTCAAAAAATATTTCTTTACGGCGGCTACTCTTTGTTTCGAGAGAATGTCGTTGTATTTATCAGAACCAATAGCATCACAATGA
>JBKJLR010000288.1:0-2845 GCA_046596865.1 Chitinophagaceae bacterium | reverse complement strand
ACAAACATTCTTCGCCTCTGTAAAAAACCGCAACGCCTCCCAACCCCCCTCTCTTCCTACACCGCTATTCTTCAATCCACCGAATGGAGTTCGCAGATCCCGCAGCAGCCAGCAGTTAATCCATACTATACCACTATCTACTTTTGCTGCAATTCTGTTGGCTCTGGAAATATCTTGCGTCCAGATAGTAGCTGCTAATCCATATTGCGTAGCATTTGCTAATGCAATAGCATCTTCTTCTGTCTTAAAAGATTGTAGTGTAACAACCGGGCCAAATATTTCTTCCTGGTTTGTTTGACAATGAGGACCCAACCCTTCAATAATTGTTGGTTGTATAAAATATCCGTTTGCACATCTTCCTTCTACCGTCACAACATTGCCACCACATAAAATTTTTGCACCTTCCTGTTTGGCGGTGTCAATGCACCGCATAATTTTATCGAAATGAACTTTACTTACAATAGCACCTTGTTTAGAATCTTCTTTCAGTGGATCTCCGACAGTCAACTGCTTTGTCAATTCAATAAAAGTAGTTTTAAATTTTTCATACGCAGATTCTTCTATCAATATCCTGCTGCCGCATAAACAAATTTGACCCTGGTTGCCAAAAGATGAACGGATAGTTTCATAAAACACTTTACTCCAATCACAATCTGCAAAAATGATGGTGGGGTTTTTGCCACCTAGTTCCAGAGATAGTTTTTTAAACTTTGGTGCAGCAAGGCTTGCGATCCTTTCCCCGGCTTTAGTACTACCGGTAAATGAAATGGCTTTTATATCAGGATGTTTGACTATTGCTTCGCCGGTTATATTCCCCGTTCCATGAATAATATTCAGTACGCCATCTGGTAAGCCGCCTTCTTTACAAATTTTTGACAATAAAAAAGCTGTTACGGGTGTTACTTCTGATGGCTTTGCAATCACACAATTTCCTGCAGCTAATGCGGGTGCAATTTTCCAGGTAAACAAATACAACGGTAAATTCCAGGGAGAGATGCAGCCAACAATTCCAATGGGCTGACGAAGCGTATAGTTCACCGCTTTGTCCTCCATTGTATGACTCTCCGTGGCAAAGTGCATGATACCCGTCGCAAAAAATCTGAAATTGGCAGAGGATCGTGGTATATCCACTGTTTTACTTAACCAAAGAGGTTTACCATTATCATTTGTTTCAGCTAACGCTAATTCGTCAAGGTTATCTTCAATAAGTTCTGCTATCCGGTTAAGAATTCTAAATCGTTTTTCAACTGCCGTTGTACTCCAAGCAGAAAATGCTTTTTGTGCAGCATGCACAGCAGCCTCTATATCTTTTTCATTACTATCAGGAATTTGTCCATACACTTCTCCTGTTGCCGGATTCACATTATCAATAAATTTCCCGCTTAATGGACCAATGAGATTCCCACCTATGTAATTCTCTAAATGATATGGAATTAAAAGATTCATAAATATGGAACGCAGATTATCATGATTTTTATGATTCACACAGATTTATCATACCCTATCATAATAATCATGATAATCTGCGTTCTGTTTTATATACTACCCGTTCTTCCCCCGTCCACCGGAATACTAACACCATTTACATAAGAGGCCGCCGGTGATGCTAAAAATGCCGCAACAGCCGCCACTTCCGAAGCATCAGCGAATCGTTTCATCGGTACTTCTTCCATCATATTCTTTTCCACTATCTCCACCAATGTATTTCCCCTCTTCGCCATATTTTCAATTAAGGTGGATAAACGTTGAGTACTGGTGAATCCCGGTAAAACATTATTCACTGTAATATTATACTGTCCCAATTCATTGGCCATACTTTTTGCCCAGCTGGCCACGGCTCCCCTTATCGTATTGCTTACTCCCAGATTCTTCAATGGAATTTTTACAGAAGTTGAAATAATATTAATGATCCGGCCGTATCCTTCTTTTTTCATGGAAGGAACAACAGCTTTAGTAAGAATATGATTACAAATAAGATGCTGATTAAATGTGTCCAAAAAAGATTCTTCAGTTGCTTCAATAACAGGGCCTGCTGCCGGGCCACCAGTATTATTGATAAGGATATGAACGGCGTTCTTTGCCACATATTCTTCAACAATTCTCTTTACATCAGCAGGTTTACTAAAATCGGCAACGAGATAATCATGCTGCTGACGTAATTGTGTATCCAGTTTGGCAACAGCTTCTTTTAAAGACTCTTCGTTCCGGGCTATTAAAGTACAATCAGCTCCAAGCAAGGCCAGTTCTTCTGCTATGGCGAGACCAATTCCTTGTGTGCTCCCGCAAATGATGGCTTTTTTTCCTTCGAGAGTGAGATTCATAGCGTCAAACCTAAAGAAAATTGTTGTAATTTTTCGACCTTATTACATCACTTAAAAATTTGCTGTATGGCCGTAGCTGCTCCTTTCAACCTGAAAAAATGGATCGATGAACACCGTGACCTGCTGAAACCACCTGTGGGCAATCAATGTGTGTATAAAGACGCTGAGAATTTTATCGTCATGGTCGTTGGAGGACCAAATGCCAGGAAGGATTATCATTACAACGAAAGCGAAGAACTTTATTACCAGGTAGAGGGAAATATAGTTTTGAAAATAATTGATGGAGGTGAATTAAGATCTATTCCTGTTAATGAAGGAGACCTGTTTCTGCTGCCTCCTAAAACACCACATTCACCACAACGTGGGCCTGACACGGTAGGGTTGGTTATTGAAAAAGTGCGGGAGGACGAAGAAGAGGAGAAAGATGCTTTTTTATGGTTCTGTGAAAACTGCGGGAATAAATTACATGAAGATGTTCTTTTTGTAAAAGATATTGTAAATCAACTTCCACCAGTGATGGAAAA
>JBKJLR010000249.1:0-5563 GCA_046596865.1 Chitinophagaceae bacterium | reverse complement strand
TATCCGGAACACACCGGAATTCAAAGCCCTGCTACAAAAATATTTCCCGAAAGAATCCCGAAAAAAGTAGGCGTACAACTGGCTGGCTAACTACTTTCACCTTCCTGCCTATTCTTCTTAACAGGTATTAGTCATTATGCTTTATTTAACGATTGACTAGGTGTAATCCTTTGGTTATAAGTATCTCTTTTCTGAAACACACACTATTAAAAAAGCATTTATGAAACCACTGACAAACCTGCTGCTTGCCTTTCTAATTTCTTCAACTGCTATCGCATCGGAAGGAATAAATTTTGAAAAAAATATGACCTGGGCGCAGATTAAAACTAAAGCTCTGAAAGAAAAGAAAATGATTTTCTTTGATGCCTACACAATTTGGTGCGGTCCCTGCAAGTACCTGGAGACTACTGTTTACACTGATTCCAACGTAGCCAGCTATTATAATTCCAACTTTATCAATGTAAAATTTGATATGGAAGACGGTGAAGGAATAAAACTTGCGGAAGAATTTGGAATTTCCGCTTATCCTACCCTCTTATTTTTTACAGCCGAAGGAAACCTGATACACAAAAACGTTGGGGCATTGCAGGTGCCTGATTTTATCGCCCTGGGAAAAGATGCAGGCAATCCAGATAAACAATATTTTACCCTGAAACAAAAAGTACTTGATAAAAATGCGTCCAAAGATGATTTTCTGAAATGGACAAAAATGGCTGATGACATGGAAGATGTTAGCAGAGGTGGCATTGCCGCTGATTGGCTATCAGGCCAGGCTGATATACTGGCTAGTGCGGAACTTGCTAAAGCTGCAATGCTTGCCGATGTAAATGAAGAACAGTTGGCTTATCTATACAAAGAAAAAAAGAGAATTCAACAATTATTGAAATGGGATGCAGATAAAACAGCTGCTAAACTTTATCACAAAACATTCAACCTGGCTTTAAAAGGATTTGACAACAAAGCCGGTGCTATAGTAAAGTTTACAAATGTGATCAGGAAGTTTGAAGCTGCGAAAGTAAACTATGCACTCAAAGAGCTGCAATTAACAGTGGCCCTCAACCTGGATAACGATAATGCAAAAGCCATTGCTGTGATAACCGGCAGTTTAAAAGGGAAAGAAAGGCTGACGCTGAAAGAAACTGCTGACCTGTTACTCGGTTATGTACCCAGGTTTGAAGAGGCAGATATGCAGCAATTAAAAAAAGGCTTGGATATTTATACATTTATTGGTACAGACAAAACCCAGGAATGCTGGATGTACCTGATGCAGGTAATTTGTTATTCCAGAATTGGCGAGAATAGTAAGGCAAAAGTTTTTGCTCAAAAGGCTTACAAACATGCCGGTCTTACACAGGAATATAAAAATCTTCTTAAAGAATCATTTGGATTGGCCGGTTAGTATTTATTTTATCCGCCAGTTCAGGTCGGGATTACTTATACGAAGATTAGGATTTTGTTTGCCTCCCGACATTTCTGATACCCGTAGTTTCAGGTATTTTACCAGTTGATTAAGCCATAGGCGATTGTAGGGGTCATCGCTGGCTTTACCACCTGTCATGGCTTCCTTTAATGCATAAGTGAAGTACCCGTTTTGATACCGGGCGGCTTCAAAAGCAGATTGTGTGCCGCCAGATGCAGAAATAACCACAGTGCCTTTACCTGGTTCTGAAAAAGAAAAAAGATTTTGCATTATTTCAAATGAATTGTCAATACTGTTCAACCCTTTTCCTATCAAACCTTTTGCATTACCAACCGAATCATTTTTTGGCGCCCCTGAATTTTTTACAACTGATTTTTTATCAAAATCGCCACTCTGGCAAGCATCAATCAGCAATAATTTTTGACGGGCCGGTAACTGATCCATTTCTTTCAAAATACTTTCATAATCAATAGATCTTTTCTCCGGCACGTTGATATCCGTGAAAGAAGTCGCCAACCGCAGATTTAAGTTACTGTCCAAAAAACCATGACCACTATAAAATAGAATAACATAGTCAGACGGCGAAAGGTCTTTCTTGTCCTGTATCCACTTAGAAATAGATTGCTGATCGGCGGCTTCATTAAAAAGTGTGTCAATAAAAATTTTATTGACCAGTGTATCTTTTTTTAAGTCACGGATAAGGCTGGTGACATCTCTGCCATCCTTTACCGCATATGGAAGCTGGCTTAGTCCCTGTTGATATTCCCCTACCGAAACTGCAAGCAGGAACAAGTTGGGCTTATCACTGGCCCGGGTATGATTTTGTGAGATCCGTATGGGCAGGCTTTCAATACCTGACTCCGTCACAGCGATTATCTCAATGATATTTTCCCCGTTGGTCAATTTTTCAAAAAAATTATGCACAGGTTCATACCCCGGAAGGTCTTTATTTATTTTTATCGTGGCAGTTTTTTCAACCCTGTTTCCGTTTATGCTGACGTAAAATTTATTAATGGATAACAGCGTTTTGATCTTAACATTTATAGTAAAATTTCCGTTAGGAGAATATTTTGTTCCCTCAACACTCAGCGTTGGCATTTCCTCCGGCTTGAAATTCTGTAACATATTGGGAACTCTTTCAGCTCTTTTGGAGACAGCCTTAAAATATAATTGTTTGAAAAGGGTATCATAACCCGGAACATTTGCCAATACCATGTCGGGTCTGTTGAATGTAACATCAAATTGTTTGCGGCGAAAACTATATTTACCAAACCGGAAACTGATACAATCGTCATTGTTACTTTTTTCATAGTACCAGGGCTTTTGATTTTTATAATCATAGGCACTGTATAGCATGGACAGTTCGTAGGTGTTATCATTCACAAATGGATTGATAGTAAGAAATGGCACAGGAGCCGCCACATTCAGTTGGGCAAAATCTATACGATCCATATATTGAAAACCGAGATAACCCGGGAAAGGGATAGCTGCCAGTAATTCAGGCAGCGGGGGCAAGTTCATACCGGTTTGATGCTGGCCTGTTGCTGCATTGGTGATTAATGCAAACTGGTAGGCTTCCCTTTTTATGGTGAAATCAGCTGGCACAAATCCAAACCACAGTATCATTTTTCCATCTTTACTTGGGCTGATATTTCTAACGGTAAAGGTAAGACGGCACATATTTTCCAGGCAAAGTTTCGTCTCATATTTTTTCTCCGCCTTTTTTCCTGACAATGAATAATGAATAAGTGAGTTACTGATAGAACCTGTTAGATTTGGTGAGGCTGAAATAAAATAAAATCCGCTAACCTTGTCTGCAAAGGCAGCAGTTTTGTGATTGAAAGAATTAAAATCCCATACTTCTGTAAATCTCAGGTCAGCAATAGTGGTAAAGTCATCGGTGGAAAAAAGGCGTAGCCGGCAGGAGTCAAACGGAGATACCTGCCCGGTAATTTCCTTAATCAAAAAATATTTTCCATCCGCGGAAAAAATATGTTGCTTGCGAACCAGGCTGCTTTGTATCATCTGAACCGGCACAGCTGTGGCTATAGATTTCAGCAACTTACCTGTACTATCATAAAAATGCAGCATATTTTGTGAGGCCTCTTTTGTAAGAGCTTTTACAGTTATGTACCATTTTTTTAAAGGAAAAATTCCTGCGAACATTTCGCTATTATTTATTGAAAGCTTTTGTGAATACAAGAGGGGGCTGGTTGCCGAATCTTTCCTGAACACCCTCAGTTCCTCATTCCCCGTTTTGTTTTTTAGCAACTGAAAATATCCGTTCTCCCAGTTACCGGCTACTGCGATACTTTCGTTGTTAGCAGTTGGAAAGTGAGAAATATTCTTTTCTGTAAGTGTTGACAAATCCACTTCTATTTCATTCAAACCTGACACCACCATCCTGAATTTTGAATTTAACCCGGTAGCAGAAACTGAACTCAGGTAAGCCGCTGTACCGCCGGAAAAATTATTAGTAATACCGGTTTTTAAATTGGTATAGAAACTTAACCGGGCATATGGCGCCTTTTGCTCTTCGGCAATCGCATATAGGGAGGAGTCGGTCCAGTTGGGAATTAAAGCCAGAAGCGTCATGCCGTAAAAATTACCAAGATTGTAAGAAATTACCTTTGATGTTGCAGTTTCTATGATCTTCATCCGGTTGGTGGAATCAAGTACGCAAATCGTATTTTCTGAAGGCATAGGAGTAACAGAAATCAATTGAGATCCCCTTGGTTGCGTATAGCGGGTGCCACTATTCGGAATAAATTCCATGGCGAGTAATTCAGATTTTTTTTCCGTTTTAATATCAATTTCTGTAAGCCTTGCGGTGTATTTATCTGTTACATAAAAACCAGTCCCCTTTTTAGCAGGAAAAATTATGAGGCTTTCATTTGCCCCGGTCACTATCATTTTTTCCCATTGTGTATTTTTATAAATATGTACTTCCCCTTTCCTGTTGATGGTTAACAATTGACCCGTGGCAGGTGTAAAATAATATTTGAAAACAGCCACTTCATCTTTCAGCGATGGAAGGATCGTTTTATTACCATACTTATATTTTAATAATTTAGCCATCCCACCTCCTTCCAGTGTATTGACTGCATCCGGGGCAAGTGTAATGGCATCGAATAAATAAAGCCGGTCAACAAAAATTGTATCCCCGTTAGAACGGTTTACAGTGAGTTCATCCCAGACTACCGCAATTTTGTTGAAATCTTTTAAATATTCCACATGATTGATACGGCAATAAATTTGTTCAGGTGGTGCCACGGTTATAACGCCATAATAGGCCCGGCTTTTTACATCCCATAACTGTATTTCCTGGTTATTGGCAACTCCGATTAAACCAACTTCTTCCATATAATACAGGTTGGACATTGGTGGTGGCAAAGGTTTGAATAATATGGGCCACGGTGCTTGCGCAAAAAGGTTGGAAGAAAAAGAAAGAATGCAGCAATAAAAAGATAGAATTATTTTTTTCATAAAGTGCCGATCCGAAGTTAGTGAAACAAAAAAACTTCCCAATCATAACAATAGGGAAGTTTTTTTTATCCGTGGCAAGTCAATAAAAAAACTGGTTCAATTACACATCTATTTAGGAACAATACTAAACCCTACACTATATATTGTTCCGTTTTGAGCAGTATTAACTGTACCGCCTGTACCCCTGGTACCATTATTACTTACTTTTGAACTTTTAAATACTTTAGCCATATTATTTAAAACTCCTCCCGGGCCACGGCTTTTGCTATCGTTGGCATCATCAGTCAGAATATCTTCGAGATCAAGTTTTTCACCAGAAAGAAAAACTTTTAAAGTTTCTTCACCATAAGGAGGATAAATGGTAATGGTGAGATTCTTCAGTAAAAGCGAATCCCCTTTATTTACCATACAATCCTCTGCCTTTATAGGTGCAGGATAATTATCTTTATCCTTAAGATTTTTGTTAGGTAACATCGGGTTTATTATCCCGTCCGGTTGAATATCCACAATATTGATGTAGAATTTTTTATCCCCTGTATTTGTAATTTTCAAATACACCTGATCACCTTCCTTTAATTCAAGGCCTGTTAGTTTGGTTCGGGATGTCATTTTAGCAACATCAATATTTTGATTAGCATTCAGGAAAACCAATTCTAC
>JBKJLR010000071.1:0-2534 GCA_046596865.1 Chitinophagaceae bacterium | reverse complement strand
AGAATATTCTTGCCCAGCAGGAACTTGAAGAAGATACTAGTCTGGAACCGGATATGAATATTTTATCACGCCGGGAAATCGAAATTGTAAAACTTATCAGGGAAGGATCCTCATCCAAAGAAATTGCAGCGAATCTTGACATTTCTTTAAAAACAGTAGAAGTACACCGTTATAATATTTTAAAAAAACTAAGCCTGAAAAATACTGCCTCACTGGTTAATTTTGTTAACAGACAGGGTTTGTAAAAAAATACATACTAACTGTATTTAACTTTACCGGTTGTATTTTTTGCTTTAAGTTTTTTTTATGACCTATCTATATACCCGCCGCAATATAATTATCAGTCTTCTTCTTTCACTTACTGTAGTATCCTTCTTCGTATGGTATACTTACCGTAATATGAAAAAGGCCGGATATGAAACCCGGGTGGTAAATAAAACACTGCAATCTTTGAGAGCATTAGAGGATATGATGGATCACTTGCAGGATATTGAAACTGGTTACCGGGCCTATCTTATATCCGGCAACAAACAATTCCTTACACCTTACTATTCAGCCTTTGAGCATTTAAAACAAGATACTCTTGATATTAAAGCCCTTTACCCTTTATATCCTCAAAGAAAAGCTCAACTTGAGGGATTGTTGAATAAGGTAAGCCTAAAATTATCGTTCTCTATTTTTTCAGCAAATCAACTTACTGATTATAATCCTGATTCTAGTTATCATTTGGTTCATTCAGCCGAAGGGAGATTATTAATGGATTCTATTCGTCAAATGGTACTGACTCTGGAAAATGAAGACCGGAAAGTTTTACAATTTTCCAATGCCCAACGTGACACTACGGCTTCTTTAACTGCCAGGCTTTTTGGAATACTGGCAATGGTATGTATTATCATTTTAGTAATTCTTTTTTTTCAGATATACCGGGATCTGAAAAGAAGGGACATTAATGAAAAGAAAATAGCTTACCTGGCCGATATGGTGGAACAAACCGGGGATGCTATTATTTCTACAGATACTGGATTTACTATTTTAAGCTGGAACAAAGGTGCAGAAGAAATGTATGGTTATACAAAAAACGAAGCTGTCGGATCTAAATACCATCTGCTATTACAAAGCCGGAGAACAGATGATGATAGAAACCGAATTGTAGAAATGCTTAAAAAGGCGGGTTACTTTGCCGAAGAACTTGAATATAATCAGAAGAATAATACACCAATCTTTGTACAGGCTTCATATACTATTTTGAAAGATAAAGGGAATAATATAACAGGTTGTTCCATCATACACAGAAATATTACTGAAAAGAAAAATGTAGAAAAGCTTTTACTTGAATTTAATGAAAGACTTACAAACCAGGTACAGCAGAAAACACTCGAAATAAATGAAGTACTCGACCGGTTTAAAATTATTACCAAAGCTACCAATGATGTGGTATGGGATTCCGACCTGAGAAATGGAATAGTTTGGTGGAATGATAATTTTTATGAAAAGCTGGGATATAAAATTTCTGATGAAACTAGTAGCCCTCATTTTTGGGACCAGCATATTCATCCAGATGATAGGGCAAGAGTAACGGGTCATATTAATTATGTACTTTACGAAACTACAGATAGTATATGGAGTAATGAATACCGCTTTATGAAGGCTGACGGTCGTTGTGTCAACATCTATGACCGGTCGTATATAATGAGGGATGAAAATGGAATTGCTTTTCGGATGATAGGTTCTATGGCTGATGTAACAGATCTTTTCATTGCAAGAGAAGAATTAAATCAAAGTGAAGAAAAATATCGATCACTAGTAGAACAGGCTACCGATGGAATTTTTATGGCAGACCACGATGGCCGCTTTCTGCTAGTTAATTCAAGTGCCATTAAACTATTGGGTTACACAAATGAGGAATTATTGAGTATGTCAATATCTGACATAATCACTAAAGAAAATATCCTAAATTATCCATTACGCCTGGATGAATTGAGAGAAGGAAAGAATCTGAAAACAGAAAGGGTATTAATAAATAAGGATGGCGAAATCATCCATGTAGAAGTAAATGCAAGGACGTTAAATGATGGTCGGATATTGGCTTTTGTAAGAGACATTACGGAAATAAGAAAGGTAGAAGAGGCTATGGTTAAAGCTAATGCCCGGTTTCATATTATTTCCAAAGCCACCAGCGATATAGTGTGGGACTGGAATGTATTGGACAATAGTGTATGGTGGAATGATAATTATTATTCTAACCTGGGTTACGAGAAACAAAAGGAAATCGTAGACGTAGAAACCTGGTACAACCGGATTTATCCTGATGATGTAACAAGGGTAAAAAGTAAAATCCAATCTACCATTTCAGGAAATGATTTAGTGTGGAGAGATGAATATCGTTATATGAAAGCTGACGGAACTTACCTTTATTTTTTAGATAGAGGGTATATTATCCGGGATAAAGAAGGAAAGCCTTATCGAATGATCGGTTCAATGGCAGACATTACAGATTTGTTTCTTGCCAGGGAAGAATTAAAACAAAGTGAGGT
>JBKJLR010000043.1:0-12115 GCA_046596865.1 Chitinophagaceae bacterium | reverse complement strand
TTGAAAGACCTGGGTTAATGATCCCGCAACAGGCAAATGGATATTTATAAGTTGAATACCTGGCTTTTGAAGTGAAGACTGTGTCAACTGACCTTTTTAAAAGCATAATTCCCCTTTATCTGCTGGTTTAAATAGGCTCCTTTTGAGTCAGATTTTTTCATGTCCCGGAAAATTTTTTCCGGGACTTTTTAATATTCATACACAAGACCGGAAACAAATTTGATCCTGAGAATAGCGTTTGCAGCATTGTAACTGATATTGGCTACTACACACGAAGGCATAAAAATTTTCTATAAAAATTATTCTGAATTCAGGAGGGTTAAAAAAAAATTTATTTTTTCAGATTCTCTCCATCCGTCTTTGTATCATAAGTCGTCATTAGTAAAATGGCATCAGTCAGGGCTTCTATTGAATGAGGAATATGCGGATGAAA
This sequence comes from Chitinophagaceae bacterium, assembly GCA_046596865.1. Classification (GTDB taxonomy): domain Bacteria; phylum Bacteroidota; class Bacteroidia; order Chitinophagales; family Chitinophagaceae; genus JJ008. The sequence continues at coordinate 11,682 of JBKJLR010000043.1, read as the reverse complement.
TGCTATTAACTGTTGCTCTCGCATTTCAACATCCCCTTCCAGTGTATCCATACGTATCGTTCCTTTTAATACCTGCACAGTCAGGAAACCCTTCACCAGATTATCTTTTATTACTGCTGCTTCTTTCAATGCTGAAAGAACAATGGTCATATTATCTGTTTTGAAAATAGTGATTCCATTCCGGTCACTCTTCTCCCAGGCATTCTCTTCTTTTACCTGCTCAATAAAAGAGGATAAATCGGCAAATACATAAGGAGCATCGAGTACCCGGTCACCTTCGGGGCGGTTGCGGGTGGCATCATTTCTTTTTATTTCCATAATAAGTTGTTTTTAAATGAATAATGAATGTCAGGGAGTATGATTAAAAAACTGTGCCACAGAAATCCTCTTTGGCTATTGCAGTACTGATTATATTTTTTTAAGAATTTTATCCAGGTTATTCCCTTTACCCAGTACAGGCTTAAAAATATCACCTTCCCTTTTTATCCTGGCCATAGTATTGGCGATCGTAAAATCTTTCATAGCCAATCCTTTTTTTACTTCTTCCCAATGCAAGGGCATTGAAACGGTGGCCCCGGGTTTTGGCCGTAATGAATAAGGAGCAGCTAAAGTAGCTTTGGGACGGTTCTGTAAATAATCGATGTATAATTTATTTTTACGATTTTTTGTCAGCCTTTCAATACTGGTCATTTCGGGCAAAATATTATTTACCTGCGTTGCAATCACTTTGCCTAACAGTTGAGATTGATCATATGTATATTTTGCATTCAATGGAATGTAGATATGAATACCTGTTGACCCCGAGGTTTTTGGATAGCCCGTTATGCCCATATTATCCAACACCTCTTTAGTAACCTGGGCAGTTTTAATAACTATATCAAAACTGTTTTTTTCGGAGGGGTCCAGGTCTATCAAGCACCAATCCGGGTAGTCTTCATTATGTATTGTACTGTTCCAGGGATTCATTTCAATGGCACCGGAATTTGCCATATAAAGTATGCTTGCCTCATCTTCGGGAACTAAAAAATTCTTATCTTCTCCTTCTGCTGTGCGGTACGGCTCCATTTTTATCCAGCCAGGTGCAGTGTTGGTTATGTTTTTTTGATAAAAACTTTTTCCAGTAATACCATTTGGAAAACGATTCAATGATTGTGGCCGGTCTTTCAGATAAGGAAGTAAATAGGGGGCCACTTGGTAATAGTAATTCAGCATATCCCTTTTTGTATATTTTTCTTTGGGCCAATAAACTTTACTGAGGTTGGTAAACTTTAATTCATGTCCATTAACTTTTCTAACCTGCGTCTCATCGGAGGGATTCAGCAATGTTTTCCGGCCATTGCCGGTAACAGGCTTGGTGTATTTATTGGCGACCGGCGAAGATTTTTTTACAATTTTTTTCACCGGAATTGCTATTTCTTTTTTTACATTCACTGCTTTTTTATCAATGCGTAATCCTTGAAAAGAAGGATGACGCATAACATTGTCATCCGTCATTTCTGTATAACTTACTTCACAAACCAACTGGGGTTTTAACCAGGTTACCGAAGCTTTTGGTGGATTGGGGCGAAACCGGGATGGCTTATCTATATCTGGTACTTCAGTAAAAGGAGATTTTGGGGTCGCCAGCTTTTTCATTCTGGCCATGATCTGTTTTTGCATTTTCTCATCAAAGCCAGTCCCGATCTTGCCAATATATTGTAATCTTTTTTTTTCGTAAACACCTGCAAGTAACGAACTGAACGTTTTGGAAGACCCTTCATTACGGGTAAAGCCGCCAATAACTACTTCATGCCGTTTATTGGCTTTCAATTTTACCCAATCTTTCGTCCGGTCTCCTTCCCGGTACAGGCTATCTTCTTTCTTTGCCATTATTCCTTCCATCCCCATTTTGGCAGCGGTTGCCAAAAAATCTGTTGCAGTGGTTTTGAAATCTTCGCTTAACCGTATAATTCCTTCACCGGGCAAATTTTGTTTTAAAATTTCTCTTCGCCGGGTAAGCGGAACATCTTTTAATGAATATCCATTGAGCCAAAGAATATCAAACACATAATAGATCAATTCGCCGTCTACTTCGCTACGCCAGTTTTGCAGTGATCCAAAATTTGCTGTCCCTTCTTCATTTAATACTGCTACTTCTCCATCCACTATCGCATTGATTTCCCATTTTTTTAAAGTATCTGTAACCGGGTAAAATTTTTCATTGAATGATTTATTGTTCCGGGAAATTAAATCAACCTTTCCCTTGTTTACAAGGGCGATTGCTCTGTATCCATCCCATTTGATCTCGTAGATCCATCCGGGCTCATCAAAAGGTTTGTCAACCAATGTAGCCATCATCGGTTTAAAAGTTTTAGGAAAAGCAGCTTTTATACCTTCCGGCACGCCTTTTTTTATATCATTATATTTTTTTTTGCTCTCTACAGGTTCATTTTTCTTTTTTTGCCCATAAATATTCGTACTGGACGTAGCTACTTTCTCAAGGCTCATCCCTGATACAACGGACTTATTTTTTTTTGTTATATCGGTCTGTTTAGCAAATTTATCCCGGTGTTTAATTAACAGCCAGGCATTATCGTCCTTTGCTTTTAATTTTACCAAAGCAAACTCACCGTTCAATTTTTCACCGTTCAATTTAAATTTAAGTGAACCTGTTTTTAATTGTTTGAGCAAGTTTTTTTCCTGGCTTGCTTTATTCCCTTCTTCTAATCCTTGGTACGTCCCTTCATCCCACACTATCACCGTGCCTGCTCCATAATTTCCTTTTGGAATAATGCCTTCAAAAGACCGATAATCAAAGGGGTGGTCTTCCACCATCATTGCCAGTCGTTTAATAGCTGGATCAGTTGAAGGACCTTTCGGTACGGCCCAGCTTTTTAAAACACCCTGCATTTCGAGTCGAAAGTCATAATGAAGACGGGACGCCGCATGCTTTTGAATAACAAATCTTAGTTTATCAGTAGCGGGAATGCCGCCAATGGGCTCAGGACTCTCCTTGAAATTTCGCTTTTGCTTATACTTCGTTAGTGCCATCACTTTATTTTATTGCCAAAGAGTCCGAACTTTTTGAGCCAGGCTCCGGTTTTGATTTCCCCCTTGCGATCCTTGCTGCGTACCTGATTTAAAGCTAGAAATAACCTTGATGTTTTTCCTTTCAAACAAATAAAAAATATGCCAATTTTTTATTTACCACCTATCTATCCTTTGGGTACTATTTCCCTTTTAGAATCAGGGATATGTATATTGAAAGAAAAGGAAAGTGAAAATATCCAGGGCATTAGGGAAAACATTACACAGTTTGGTCATAAAACCTGATTGCCCGAAGCCCTTATCATTTTCGTTTGCGTAACATATACAAATAAAGACTTTCTACCTTTTTTCGGGCCCAGTCGGTTTTTCGTAAAAAGGTCAGACTTGATTTTATACTCGGGTTGCTTTTAAAACAATTGATATTAATTTGTTGAGCAAGCATTTCCCAGCCATAATTTGCTACCAGTTCTGTTACTATAGTTTCTAATGTTTTTCCGTGCAAGGGATCTTTTGATGGTAGCATAGGCTATATTTTTTCTCATCAGGAATTATTCAATAATAAAAACCTTGTCTTAATCAATTGCTGAATTTTTATTTTTTCTTAGACCCTCTCCTGATAGGCTTCCCATATTTTTGCATCATCCTGTCTTTATGCCGTACAATAAAATTTACTTTACTGTTCTTCGCTGATTTTTCGTGAAACGCCGGTCCAACATCTTCTTTTTTAGGTGCTTTAATCGCATCGGTCTTCATAAATATTTTCGGTTTCTCATCTTCAGTTAATTCATCAGACAGAATAAGATTAGAAGGCAAAGGTGTAACCGGTACCTGGTATTTCATCAACGTTTCTATCGCAGTTTGTAAAGGTTTTTCTTTTTCTGTAATAAAAGTAATGGCTATTCCTTTTTTATCAGCCCGGCCGGTTCTGCCTATACGATGTATATAATTCTCCGGCACTTCCGGCACATCAAAATTGATGACATGTGTTACTTCGGCAACATCAATACCTCTTGCCACAATATCAGTAGCAATGATAAACCGGTAATTACCTTCCTTAAATTGCTTCACCGTATTAAACCGGTGATTCTGCTCTTTGTTGGAATGTATCACACCAGCTGTGCCTGGAAATTTTGTTTCTAATTGTTCATACAACTGATCGGCTAATTGTTTGGTGGCGGCAAACACCAAAACTTTGGTCATGGTTTCATCTTCCGTTAATAACAATTCCAGCAGGTTTACCTTTGTATAAAAATTTGGCACTTCATACAGTGTCTGTATAATATTTTCGAGTGGCGTTCCGGTGGGTGCTGCTTCTACTCTAACCGGATCATTAAAATAGGTATCAATCAAAGCTTCCACATCATCGGTCATGGTGGCGGAGAATAACAGGTTCTGCCGCCTGGCGGGTAAAAAGTCCAGTATGTTTTTTAATTGGGTACGAAATCCCAGGTTGAGCATTTCATCAACTTCATCAATCACTAATTTTTTTATCATTTTTGTTTTAAATGCCCCATTCATGGCAAGATCGTATAACCTGCCCGGGGTGGCCACCAGCACATCCACACCCTTCATTACTTCTATTTGCTGCGTATTAATATTTACTCCCCCGTATACTCCCACTACAAGCAAGCTCATGTAGGGAGTTAATGCTTTTACGCTTTCTACTACCTGTGCCACCAGCTCTCTTGTTGGTACAATGATGAGAATTTGTGGTGCTTTATCCTTACTGAATTTCCATTGCCGCAGGCACGGAAGTAAATAAGCTAAGGTTTTGCCCGTTCCAGTTTGTGCAATGCCACAAACATCTCTACCTGACATGACTATAGAAAAAACTCTTTGTTGAATGGGAGTAGGGTTCTTGTATCCAAGCTCATTTATTGCGGTAAGCAACGGGGTATTTAAATTCAATTCATCAAAAGTCATATTGTGAGTAAATAAGCTGCAAAAGTAGTTTTTAATTATTACCCGGTTTATATCCCCAAATGAGGGCGGTGCCTTCTGTAATAAAACCGAAAATTATCGGGGTATGATTATTGATTTGTGATAAATTACATCAAAATAATAATAATATGGTTAATCAAAAACAATTCGGAGTGTGGATGGATACACATCATGCCACCATCGTAGGACCTGAAAATGCGGAAACCGGTAACCTGGTAGTTATTGCGCATGTAAAAGGGGAAGATACTACCCAAAATTCCAGTGAAAAGAATGAAAATAATCACCGCCAAACAGCCCAGGCAAAATTTTTTAAAGAAATCACCTCTCACATGCAAAATGCTACGCACCTGCATGCAACAGGTACCGCCCAGGTGCAGGAACAATTTATTCATTACCTGGCAGCAACTCCCCAATTTAAAAACACCAAAACGGAAGAATCCACTGCTAACAAGATGAGCGACGAGAATCTGTTAAAATATTTTTCTGATAAACTGAATTAGTTAGAGTTCCGAAGTCATAAAGAATAATAGAACTTTGTTGCTCTATACTACGAAAGGAATAGCATAAAAGTTATTTAGGAAAACTTCTCCGAAAGCCGCAACACATCATACAAAATGATCAATACCGGATCCAGGCAGGGTTTGCTGTTGGTTGCACTGTTACCCGTTCTGCTATACGACGGTAACGGTCGGCCAATGTACATAAGTATTCCTGTGCTTTTGCTGCATAATCTTTCAGTCCGGTGATGCTGGCAATCTTCCATTGATCAGTGAGGTGATTGATGATATTAGCGTAATCGAAAGTGGTATAAATGCCCATTTTTTCTGTGATCACAGAAAAACGGGTGAAAAGACTGTCGTTTTTGGCATCGTCCATAAGAAGAGCCGGCATAGTAATTTGCTTCTTCATCATTTTCTCAAAAGCTACTATTGCTCCATCAGGATCTATTTCAAATATTTTTGACATGAAGCTTTTATAAGCTTTTTCATGCCGTGCTTCATCTCCCGCAATCGTTTTGCAAATTCTTGATAAAACATCGTCCCCGGCTTTATCGGCCAGCTTGCCCGTATTGACGTGTGCTATTTTGGTGGCTCTTTCCTGGAAAGATGTATAAATCATCGCCTGGTAAGGGTCCTGTTCAGCTTTGGAATCAAAACCATTGGAAATTAAATTATGAATAGTGATCTCTACTTCTTTCATGTCTGCCCTGCCGGAGAGGTAGAGATATTTATTTAACAGGTCACCATGGCGGTTCTCTTCAGCAGTCCATGCCCGGGACCAACGGACCCAACCATTTTGACTGGCCATATTACCTTCCTCATTCATACCTTTTAATAAATTAAAAAAAGATTGATAGTTTGGCAACGCCTCTTCAGTGATCATGTTTCCTACCAGGGAAGTAATTACTTCTGGAGGTATAGCATCAGTCCTTTTACGTAATTCAGTTATTTGTTCCAGCGCATCGCCCTGACTCATATCGGGTAAAAAATCTGTTGGCTGCCAGCATTTGTTAGGGTCTACCAGGTAATCATCCACAGCCTTCGCTGCTAAACTTTCTAAACTGGCAATTATTTCTCCATTTTTGCCCAAATCATGCATACAAGGGGTCATAAACTAATATATTTTAAGGTATAATATGAATTCGGTTTTTTATTACTGAACCTATATTAATACGGTACTTGATAAAATTAATATACGTAAATTTTGGTAAAATTAGGTTTGTTTTTTTTTGGTCACCTCTATATTATTCACATGCCTTTGTAATCTTAAGCCAAAAGGTTCAATTTAAGCCCTTTATATTAACTAACTATTGTTGGAAAATTTGTTAACCCTTCGCCCAGGAAGCTTATAAAAGTATCCTGGAACTATCTTTTTCTGAAATTTAATTCATCCAAAACCCCGTCAATTTTATCCATGCTAACAGGTTTTGGCAAAAAGTAATTAATCCCTTCTTCTGTTGCCTTTTTTTCGACCCAGGGGGAATCGTCAGCCGTCATCATCACAATTTTTATTTCTTCATCGGCTGATTTGATATTCTTTATGAAATTTACTCCTAATCCTTCGGGAAAGCTATTATCCAGAAAAATAACAGTTGGCTTCAGGTATGCAAGATATTCTTCAGCTTCTGGCAACGAATGGACAGAAAGTGTTTTTATCTTTCGGGTTTCTAAAATTGAAGTTAATAATACACTCAGGTCTACATCGTCGTCAATAATCATTGCGGTTTGTACGGGTACATTCATTTTCACATTCTCCTTTCCAATATAAAAAGCAAAAACTTAGCCTTTTTTGTATAAGCTAATCACAAAGCAAAAATGTGTATCGATTTACACATACAAGGGTATGATTCCCCACTACATAGATATTAATTCCCATTGGTCATAGATCTCATGCTTTCTGGTACCGAAAGTATAATCGGCTTTCGCCCCGGCTTGGACTGGTATAGTTTATGCCTGAAAAAGTTAAAAAACATATGCCAGATAGTAAAACAGTGTTTCATATTTCATATTGGAGAAATAAATACAGTCTCTTATCTGTAATTAAACTGCAATGTAATGGCTGAAATCCTGGAACCCATTACAATGAAAAGGAGTCAGCTTAAAAAACTAAGCCTGGATCCCGAAGCCACAGCAAGGGCTGTTCGTTTAATATATGTCAACAGCAATGATGAGGGTATTACCAGGATGAAATCGGGGAAAGGATTTATCTATAAATATAAAGGCAATGTTATAAAAGATAAAACAGAATTGGAACGGATCCGTTTGCTGGTGCTGCCTCCTGCATGGGAAGATGTATGGATATGTACTTTACCTAACGGTCATCTGCAGGCTACGGGTAAAGACGTTATGAAGAGAAAACAATATCGCTATCATCCGTTATGGAATCAATTAAGAAATAAAACAAAGTTTTACCGGATGCTTGAATTGGGTAAAGTATTGCCCGCCATCCGTAAACAGATACAAAAAGATCTTGGGCTTACAGGGTTGCCAAAGAACAAAGTGCTGGCCGCTGTTATCAGTCTTATGGAAAAAACCGGTATACGTATTGGCAATGAGTTTTATGAAAAGCTCTACGGATCGTTTGGTCTTACTACTTTAAAAGATAAACATGTAACCATTAATGGCGCTACTGTCAAATTCAGCTTTCGTGGTAAAAAAGGGGTAGAGCACCTGGTTTCCCTGCAAAGTAAAAAATTGTCAAAGATTGTGAATCAATGCCGTGATATTCCCGGGAAAGAACTCTTTCAATATATAGATGAAGAAGGTAAAAGACAGTCTATAGAATCGGGGATGGTAAACGAATATATCAAGGAGATTGCAGAAGGCGAGTTTACTGCAAAGGATTTTCGTACCTGGTGCGGATCGGTGGCAGCATTAAATGCCTTAAAAGAAACAGGTTCATTTGAAGATGAAAAAGAAGCTAAGAAAAAAATAGTGGAGGTGTTGGATAAAGTTTCCCTGCAACTGGGAAATACCAGGACAGTGTGCAAAAAATATTATGTTCACCCTTCCCTGCTTGACTTGTATGAAAATGGTAAGATGGAAAAGTGGCTGGAAAAACTAAATGGCTGTAAAAAAAGCGATGACTGTGATCTGGAAGCAGAAGAAAAGATATTTATGAATATACTGGAAAGTTTATAGAGGATGCCTGTTGCACTAATTTAATTGGGCAATAAGTTTAATAAAAAATTTAATCAACAATATCTCTTTGGACCCCGGGTATTTCCAATACTAAATTTTCTCCGTAGGCACTGGCTGGTGTTTGATAGCCGATAGAAAAATTTCCATTCAAAATTTTTTGTACAATGATTAAAGCACTAAGGGTGGTTAATGTATAACCTTCCGGGCCTTTCAGACGAACAGTAACTTTTTTACCTGACATATTAGTAGCCTGTCCCCACACTAAGCTTATAGCTTTATTTCGTTGCTCATCAGAAGGGCCTGCAGGTCGCTGGTTAATTTTCTTTTTGATATAGTTCCGTACAAAATTTGTCCGGAGAAGCCCGTTGAATAAAGGCTGCACCTTTAATAAATTGAATGTTTTCCTGGACACACCAGTGTAGGTTGTTATATCTGGGATGCCCGTAGTGGAATAGGCAGTGGAAACATCACCCCAGGGAATACTCATCACAAATATTTTTTTTACACCAAAGTCAACCCACATACCTTTCTGTCCTAGCGGCTCACGGATTATTTTTCCATCTTTTCTTATTGCACCACCCTCACCTAATTTATTAGCCATAGTGGTGGCAGTGCCATGAGATAATCCACCACCTAAGGTAGCAAACGCTAATTGCAGGGTCACCGCATCCGGTAATAAATTTTTTAATTGCAGGGCCACGCAATCGGTTGGTACCACATCAAACCCTGCACCCGGTAGCAACATGATCCGGGCTTTTTTGGCTACAGAATCATATCGTTTTATCATTTCAAATACAGAGATGTCTCCGTTTATATCCAGGTAATGAGTGCCGGTTTGCAAACAAGCCTCTATCATTTGTTTTGCGGTAAACTGAAAAGGACCTGCTGCATGTATTACGGCACTTACTTCCTTCAATGCTCCCTGCAAAGCAGCCGTATCATTCATATCAAATATCCGGTAAGGAAAGCCGAGTTTGGTAGCCAGGGGCTCAATTACTTCTTTTCGTCTCCCCGCCAGGATGGGTTGTAAATTATATTGATGGGCATAGCGGGCAATTAATTCGCCGGTATAACCATTGGCACCATAAAGGAGAAAAGAGTTTGATTGCATCATGAAAAGTACAACCAATGAACGACATTCACTCCCTTTTTGATCCAATCAAAGTTTTCGTGGAGTGAAACCCCACTGATATACAGTTGGAGAAAAATCCCCAGGTGGAACCGAAACGTCCGCCGTATCCTAAAAAAACAATAAGCTAAACCGCAATATTCGATTGAATGACTTTCTCATTGTTATTGTTTGGAATAAATATGATGTCTGTGGTCAAAATTTTTTACAATAAAAAAGGGCATCGACCGATGCCCTTTACTTTCAGTAAACTTTTTTTGTTACTTCAGATGTTTTGAAAGATGCTTCGCCATATCAAACATAGACACCTGGCCTTTACCACCGAAAACAACTTTCAGTTTTGCATCGGCATTGATCATACGTCTGTTTTTTGCATCCTGTAATTTGTTGGCTTTAATGTAAACCCAGATTTTTTTCACCACTTCGGTGCGGGGCAATGGTTTACTTCCTACTACTTCTGCTAATGCAGCGCTGGGAGTAAGAGGTTTCATAAATGCTGCCGATGGTTTACGGGCCGATTTCTTTTTTGCAACTTTCTTAGCTGCTTTTTTTACCGCTTTTTTTGGTGCGGCTTTTTTTGGTGCTGCTTTTTTCGCAGCTTTCTTGGCTGGTTTTTTCTTTGTTGCCATTTGTTTTAAATTTAGAATGTTAATGGGTATTAGTATTTACCAATATCAAATATAGATTATTTCCCTGCTAAACTCAGTTTTTCGATCCGGTGTTTATCAACCGTCAAAAAAGGGATAATTGTCTTTCATCTGTTACAACACGTCGATTTGTTTTTCTGGGAGCAATAGCTGTAGTGGCAAAATTCTCTTTAATACAAAAAACCGGTGTTGCCTTATACCGGGATGCGACCACAATTTGTATATCACCCGTTTGCTGGTTGAATAGTGACTCCACCAGTTCCGGCTTATTATTGTTTTTAGATAAGTGCGACAGGATAAGCAACTGTAAACCGGGTGATTTGTAATTGATAAATAAATCCAGTGCCTGCGCATTGGATAAATGTCCCTCATCACCACTGATGCGTTGCTTTAAGTGATAAGGATAACTGCCATTAGCCAGCATATCAGCACAATAGTTTGCTTCGAGAAAAGCCGCCTGGCATTGGCTGAAATACTTAATTACCTGTTTACATGCATAGCCAATATCAGTAATGATCCCAATATTAACACCATGACCTGATACCATAAAGCTGTGAGGGTCGGCGGCATCATGACTTTTACGAAAGGGAGTTATATACAAGCTACCAATCCTGACTGGTTTAGTTTTTTGAAACTCACCAACCAAATTGGGTTCTATCGGAAAACGGCAATTAGCCAGGGTGCCCGCAGTAATATATACCGGCAATTGATATTTTTTACTAAGACCGGACAGTCCGGTAATATGGTCACCATGTTCATGCGATATAAAAATGGCTTTCACTGTATTCATGGAAAGCCCCAGTTCCCCCATCCGCTTTTCTGTTTCCCTGCAACTTAGCCCTGCATCTATCAGCACAGCTTCTTGGCTGTTGCCAATATAATAGCAGTTGGCATTGCTGCCGGAATTAAGGGATGTGATGTACAGGGACATAAAGGGTAAAATTAAGGATTGAATTATTGTTGCGCCTGTTTCATTATCTTTCATTTATAAAAAAAATGCTATGAAGCTTTTTTTAGTTACCGCAAGTTTCGCTTTCCTTATCGCAAGTTGCAATTCCCGTAAATCTAAAGACGAAGCAAAGCCCGCCATCAATAATGACACGGCAGTTGCTGTACCAGATTCTACAACTAAGCATACACCAAAAGATACTGCTGCAAGCGAAGCAGACCTGGGTGGAGTTGGTGATTTGTCGTTAGGTCTTGATGATACAAAAACAATTGAATTGCTTGGTCAGCCCGATTCAAAATCAAAGGCCGAAGAGTGGGGGGCAGATGGATTGATGCACCAGGATTGGGT
>JBKJLR010000179.1:0-13953 GCA_046596865.1 Chitinophagaceae bacterium | reverse complement strand
TCCCAAAGCCCTGATGATTGCTGCCCCTGCAGACAATCTCATTTTATAAACTCATCTGTTTCTAAAATGAGATTGTCTGCAGGGGCAGCAATCATCAGGGCCCTGGGATCTTTTTTCAATAACTTGAAAGCAATGTAAGCAATACAAGGAGCTGTATTTTTTCTCGAAGGCTCTGCCAGGATATTTTCTTCAGGAATTTCTGGCAACTGCTTTTTTACAATGTGCACATATTCTGCGGCGGTAACTATATAAATATTTTCTTTAGGCACCACTTTAGTGTAGCGGTCAAAGGTGTGCTGAATCAGGGTCTTACCTGTGCCCAGAATATCCAGGAACTGCTTGGGAAAATCAGTGCGGCTCATCGGCCAGAAGCGGCTTCCTATTCCCCCGGCCATTATTGCAACGTAGTGATGTTTGTTCATGCCCCTAAATCCCCTAAAGGGGACATTGTTTTACAATTGTTTAAAAATCTCTCTTTGTTTATACACTCCGCCGACTGGCGGAGATGAGGCTTAAATCAATCCCTCTCTTATTAAATCATGCAAATGTATAATACCTGAATACTTTCCGTTTTGAATTACGGCTAATTGTGAGATTTCTTTTTTCCTCAACAGATCCAATGCATCAACCGCCAGTTCATCCGGTCCGATGGTTTTTGGGTTTGCCGTCATTATATCTTCGGCTTTTACTTTATCGATAGCCACTGTTTTTTCCAGCATTCTTCTTAAATCTCCATCTGTTATAATGCCTAATAAATTATTATCCTCATCTACCACTGCAGTAATCCCCAACCTTTTTGCGGTCATTTCCACTATCACTTCTTTTAATGTTTGACTGGCCAGCACTTTTGGTTTTTCATTATTGGCATATAGATCAGCTACTCTCAGGTAGAGTTGCTTACCCAGCATTCCACCGGGATGGAACTTTGCAAAATCATCGGGTTGAAACCCCTTTAGTTCCATCAAACAAACAGCCAACGCATCGCCCATTACTAATTGTGCGGTGGTGCTGGTAGTAGGGGCGAGATTATTGGGACAAGCCTCCTGCTCTACGGTAGTATTTAAAAGAAAGGTGCAATTTTTTGCGAGAAATGAATGAATGTTGCCCACCATACCAATTAAAATGTTTCCAAAATTTCTAATCAACGGGACTAATACTTTTATCTCCGGGCTTTCTCCACTCTTGCTGATGATAATAACCACATCCTCTTTTTGTATCATCCCCAGGTCGCCATGAATGGCATCTGCGGCATGCATAAATATGGAAGGAGTACCCGTAGAATTAAAGGTGGCGACAATTTTTTGGGCAATGACAGCACTTTTTCCAATGCCACTTATTACTACCCGACCCTTGCCTGCAGCAATTGAATTAACTGTTTTTTCAAAATCATCATTGATAAAAGGAGCAAGCCCTGCAACGGACTGAGCTTCCAACTCGATGGTTCTGAGAGCAACTTGTTTAATAGAAATGGACATGATTGAAAGGCGCAAATTTAGAGGATTTGAAATGAAGTACCTGTTATGCAATAGTTGCACCTTAATTTTAACGCTTTGAGGAAGTAGCCAGCACCGAAACATTCGTAAATTCGCCATCCTCGTTGGCGAGGAAGAAGTTGTGGGACAGGAGTTTCTGCCCGGATAATTTACACTACACACTGACGCCCCGTTCATTAGACAAAAGAAACAGTTACTTATCCGACGATTTCCGAAAGCTGCCTGGAGAGTTGTGAAAAAATATGTTTGGAACACCCATGGCAGCCGGACAAAAATGATTATCTTAAATAAATCTGCATTAATAGCCCCGGTATTTATCGGGACGAAGGAAATTATAGAGTAATGGGAACATCAACAGCAAAGAAGCCAGCCCGGCCAACGGGTGGCAAAACAGTAAAGATTAAGGAAGCAATTTTACCTGCCGGTTTTACTGTCGAAGCAGTGGCGAAGGCAGGCAAGTCAGGACCCACCAAAAAAAAATTCGACCTGCACAAAGCTTTACAGGAATATTTCGGTTTCGACAAGTTTAAAGGAACACAGGAAAAAGCAATTGAATCATTACTGGCGGGTCATGATACATTTGTTATTATGCCAACAGGTGGCGGCAAAAGTTTGTGTTATCAGCTACCGGCAATGGTAAGCGAAGGCGTCGCCCTTATCGTTTCTCCCCTGATTGCGTTAATGAAAAACCAGGTCGACCTTGTCCGTGGTTATAGCAGTAATGATGAAGTGGCTCACTTTCTTAATTCAACACTCAATAAAAAAGAAATAAAAGAAGTGCATGATGATTTGCTGTCAGGCAAAACAAAAATGCTGTATGTGGCTCCGGAAACAATGACCAAACAGGAAAACATTGAATTTTTTTCTGATTTAAAAATATCTTTCTTCGCTGTTGATGAGGCACATTGTATTTCTGAGTGGGGCCATGATTTTCGTCCGGAGTACCGCCGTTTGCGGGAAATGATGATCCAGATAAATCCTGATGCACCGGTCATTGCATTGACCGCAACCGCCACCCCGAAAGTGCAGAGTGATATTGTTAAGAACCTTGATTTGCGGGAGCCGAACATTTTTATATCTTCTTTCAACAGGGCCAATCTTTATTATGAAGTTTTGCCCAAAATAAAAAAAGCACAGACAGACGAACATATAGTCCGCTTCATAAAGAGCATGAAGAAAAAAAGCGGCATTATTTATACGCTTAATAGAAAGACTACGGAAGAGCTGGCTGATATTTTAAATGCCAATGGCATCAAGGCAGTGGCCTATCATGCCGGACTCGACAGTAAACTTCGTTCCGAAAGACAAGATCAGTTTCTGGGCGAAGATGTACAGGTGATCTGTGCCACCATTGCATTTGGAATGGGTATTGATAAGCCCGATATCAGGTTTGTGATACACTATAATATTCCCAAGTCCATAGAAAATTATTACCAGGAAACCGGCCGTGCCGGTCGTGACGGACTGGAAGGAAAATGTCTTCTTTACTATTCTCATAAAGATGTAAGCAAGCTTGAGCACCTGATGCGTGACAAGCCACTTAGCGAAAGAGAGGTAGGGGCACAGTTGATCAATGAAACGGTGGCTTTTGCAGAAACCGGTGTTTGCCGTCGCAAAATATTGATGAGTTATTTTGGCGAAGAGTATGAAAAAGAAAATTGTGGCCAGTGTGATAACTGTCAACATCCGAAAGAAAGAGTAGAGGCAAAAGATGATGTTGTGATTGCATTAAAAGCTATAAAGGCCCTGGAGGAAAGATTTGCTACTGACTATGTGGTACAAATCATTGGTGGAAGACTAACCCCACAGATACAGATGTTCCGGCATGATGCATTGGATGCTTTTGCCAGTGGAAATGACAGGGATAATCATTTCTGGAATTCATTATTAAGGCAATTAATATTAGAAGGCCTTCTTACAAAAGATATTGAGGAATACGGTGTGCTGAAGTTTACAAAGAGAGCAGAAGCGTTTTTGAAAAAACCAAAGTCATTCCAGATCGTTCTCAATAAATTATACGACGATGCCAATGCTGATGATGAAGAAGGCCCTGAGACAACTGGCGGTGTTGCGCTTGACGAAAAACTGATAGCTATGCTTATGGAGTTGAGGCAGAAAGAAGCTAAGAAAAAAACACTGCCGCCATTTGTTATCTTTCTTGAAACATCTTTGCAGGATATGGCAACATTTTATCCCATTACGATGGAAGGACTGGAAAAATGCCAGGGTGTAAGCAAGGGGAAGGCCCTTAAATATGGCAAACCATTTGTCGAATTAATTCAACGGTATGTAGAAGAAAACAAAATTGAAAGGCCGGATGATTTTGTGATGAAAAGTGTGGTGAATAAAAGCGGTAGCAAAGTTTACATTATTCAGAATACCGATAAGAAGGTTTCACTTGAAACAATAGCGAAGAATAAAGGGTGGCGGATGGAAGAGATGCTGGAAGAAATGGAGACGATTGCGGCCAGCGGTACCAAACTTAATCTTGCTTATGCTATTGATGAGATGCTTGATGAAGACGACCAGGTTGAGATCATTGAATATTTCAAGAGTTGTGAAACATCTTCATTGCAGGTTGCCCAGGAAGAACTTGCGGAGTATAATTTTAATTGGGAGCAGTTGAAAATCATGCGGATTAAGTTTTTGAGTGAATACGGGATGTAAACCCCTTGCCCGCCGCCGTAAGGCGGAGAATACGAAAGTTTAGTTTGTAAGATTTCCTTTTTCAGGCAGATAGCCCTATTTTTGCGCTCCGCCAAAAGGCGGAAAAAGTGCGGTGCGGCTTATCAGTAGCTAATGCAATGGTGCGGTAGCTCAGTTGGTAGAGCAAAGGACTGAAAATCCTTGTGTCGGCGGTTCAATCCCGCCCCACACCACTAAGCCGGAAGTTATGCTTCCGGCTTTTTTATTTAAATCCCAACCAACCCAAATACTGTTGGTTATACAATCCGGATTTTTGTAGAAAAAATTTCCCGCTTTATCTTAAAAAAAGATTTCTTCTTGCTGTTTTAGTTTAAAGCTTAAATTGGTATAATTATTAAGATATATGGCAAACACCATTTTTAATTAAAACCAACGTTATGAACAGAGTTATCAAAAAAGGAATGTTTTTCTTTCTGTCTACTTTACTGGCTTTTCAAACATGGGCACAGGACAAAAAGGTAGATGTAGATATTGATGTTAATAAAAAGGGCTCAGATTGGTATCAGCAGCCGTGGGTTTGGATTGTGGGTGGAGCAGTTTTTATTATCATCCTTGTGGCTCTTCTAAAAGGAAGCGGCAAAAAGGAGTAATGGCATAGAACTCAGCAAATTTTAAATGAAAAGGAAGATGACCTCGTGTTAATCTTCCTTTTTCTTTACTACCAGGTACCAGTCATTATCCAACGGCAGGTAGCCGTACTCGTAACAATAATAATAAGTCTTACCGGCTTTGGTGGTATATAAATGAGTAACATATTTAAAGAGAAAACCTTTTTGAATTAATTTATCCTGTGTCACTTTTGACATTTCTTCTCCCTCGGGCAGTAGCTCTTCCAGTATGCGGCGGTTCTTGCTGAGTGCATTATTTATGTTCCGCATCTGGTTATTCGTCATTGATTTTAGCTGGTTATTATAGTTGTTTCGGCAATAGTCATCACAGAATTTTTTGTCGGAACGGCCTTTTAATGGCTTATCGCAGGCTAAGCAGCTTTTTGTTTCTGGTTTTGGTTGTGCCATTGTGCTGTCGGGGTTTGAGAGCATAATATAGCGAAATTATTTATAAGTACAACCGTTTACAAACGGCTACATTCGAAAGTAAAGGGTAAAAAACCGACTATCGTTTCCCGGTGCTATCATCTTTGTGTTGTCAATCGGAAATGACGTCGCCGGTTAACTGAAATAACAAAATTCAAAAATCGCTTCCGTAAAATCCGCCAGCTGGCGGAAACGGAGGCACAAAACTTAAAATTATGTACGCTTTAAAAAACAAAGTGCAATTGATCGGAAACCTCGGTAATGCACCTGAAGTAAAAACATTAGAAAGTGGTAAAAAGATGGCCCGTTTTTCCGTAGCCACCAGCGAAAGCTACCGTAACAGTAAAGGCGAAAAAGTAACAGACACCCAATGGCATAGCCTGGTGGCCTGGGGCAAAGTAGCTGATATTGTTGAAAAATTTCTGACAAAAGGAAAAGAAGTAGCTATTGAAGGAAAGCTGATCAACCGCAGTTATAATGATAAAGAAGGCAACAAAAAATACATTACCGAAATACAGGTGAATGAGTTGCTGATGTTGGGGGTGAAACCTACAGAGGAATAAATAATACAGCCACAGATTACACGGATTAACACAGATTTGGGCCGGCGGCCGTTGTGAAAACCGATATAGTCTGTGGCTTTTTTTTATCCAAGCAATTATATAATTCAGGAAGAAGGGGGTAAGCGATTTGTATTCAACCGATGCTAATCCGTGTAATCTGTCGCTACAATTTAGCAAAATGGAAAATTTTATTTCTAAAGAGGAAACATACTAAATCATCGGTATTTGTATGGAAGTTCACCGGCAGCTCGGCTTTGGCTTTTCTGAAATAGTTTATAAAGATGCTATTGAAATGGAAGCAATAATTAAAACTATAGAAGTAGAAAGGGAGAAGGTGTATGATGTGCATTATAAGGGAAAGAAACTCCGCCATAAATTTTATGCTGATTTTGTTATGTTTGACAACGTAATTGTGGAAATCAAAGCTTGTTCAGGCGGAATCTGCGACGAACATATCTCACAAACGCTTAATTATCTTAAAGTGTCGGGCTGTGCGGTAGGATTGATTATAAACTTTGGTAAAAAGAGCCTTGAACACAAACGACTAGTATTTTAATCTGTGTTAATCAGTGTAATCTGTGGCTAAACTAATTCGTGGCTAAAACAAAAACTGTGGCAATATTTACTCCCGATACTAATAATGAAATGTTTCATTTGGCTATTCAGTTAGTCAATCAAAGCAACCGTAACATATTCCTGACCGGCAAAGCCGGTACGGGCAAAACGACTTTCTTAAAATACATTCGGGAGAACTGTCCCAAGCAAATGGCGGTGGTGGCACCAACTGGTGTGGCAGCCATCAATGCAGGCGGTGTTACTATTCATTCTTTTTTTCAATTACCGCTTGCTCCGTTTATTCCGGAAACAAAAGGGACCGGCTTCCCGGCACACGGCCAGGACACTTCGACTACTGCATTAGTGGGACAGGCAGGATCAGTATCTAATAAGCATAGCCTTATCAGCCGCTTACGTTTTAATGGCGACAAGAAAAAAGTATTGCAGCAATTAGAAATACTGGTGATAGATGAAATAAGTATGGTCCGTTGCGATGTGCTGGATGCAATAGATACCGTGTTGCGGCATGTGCGGCAGCGGCCTTCTGAACGTTTCGGTGGTGTGCAATTATTATTTATTGGTGATATGCTGCAACTGCCGCCTGTTATTAAAGAACAGGAATGGGGTTTATTATCTGAATATTACAACGGTCAATATTTTTTTGATAGTAAAGTGTTGCAGGAAGACCCGCCGGTGTATATTGAGTTCAATAAAATATACAGGCAAAGAGACGAACGATTTATCAGCCTGCTGAACCAGGTTCGCAATAATGAACTGGATGAAGATGGAATTCAACTATTGGAAACCCGTTTTCAACCAACTTTTCGCCGCCGCAAACATGACGGTTATATAATTCTTACCACCCATAATAATAAGGCCAGTGAGATAAATGCAAGAGAGCTTGGTGGACTTGTCACTCCACTTTTTACTTATGAAGCAGAAATACAGGAAGAATTTTCTGACAGAGCTTATCCTGCAGAAGTAATTCTGCACCTCAGGGTTGGCGCACAGGTAATGTTTATCCGCAATGATGCAGCCGATAAAGGCAAACGTTTTTTCAATGGCAAAATTGGAATTATCTCCAAATTGGAGAAAGATAAAATATTTGTGCAATGTGAAGGCGAACCAGCCGAAATAGAAGTACAAAAAGAAAAATGGGAAAATATCCGGTACACATTAAACAAATCGACCCGTCAATTAGATTCTGATGTGCTGGGTTCATTCACTCAATATCCATTAAGATTAGCCTGGGCTATCACTATTCATAAAAGTCAGGGGCTTACGTTTGAAAGAGCCATCATAGATGCCGGAGCAGCATTTGCTCCCGGACAGGTGTATGTAGCACTCAGCCGATGTACTAACCTGGAAGGAATGGTGTTGCAAAGCAGGGTTAACTCATCCACCCTTTTCAGCGATAGCAGAATTGTAGAGTTTTCGCAACGAAGTGCATCAAGCGGACAACTGCAACAGGAATTTGCGGTAGCTAAAAAACATTACCAGCAAACAGTACTGTTTTCCACCTTTGATTTTGCCGTAGTGATCAACAGTGGAAAAGAGTTGCTGGAATATTTACTTGAACACAGTTCTTCCTTCAATTCTGAATCATTTGCATGGACGGAAGACTTGCTGGGAAAAATGGATCAGCTTCAGGAGACAGCAAAGAAGTTTCAGGCCCGGTTGCAGTTTTTGTTTCAACAGCCAGAATCACCCGAAGAAAACCAACCCTTGCAGGAAAGAATAAAGGCGGCCGCTGCTTATTTTGTAACAGAAATTGGTTCATTGTTTCTTTTTATACAACAATCCCCTGCTGTAACCGATAGCCGTCTTCATTCGAAAGAATATAATGATAGTATTAAAGAAGTTTTTGCCCAACTGGCAATGAAAAAATTTATACTGGAAGGGTTTAATGAAAAATTTGATATGGAAGCCTTTCATCGCCGGAAACAAAAATTTGTATTGCCTTCTTTATTTGTTAATGCCTATGCAGGCGCATCAGAAAAAAGAGTTGAAAGCCCCCACCCCCTTTTGCATCAGCGGTTAAGAAAAATAAGGGAAACTATTTGTGCCAGGAAAGACCTGCCCATTTATATTGTTGCCGGAAGTAATACCATTGATGAAATGGCAATGTTTCTTCCCCAGACATTGGCTGAGCTAAGAAAAATCAGCGGCTTTGGTGATGCCAAAGTGCAACAATACGGCCAGCAGTTCTTAGATGTTATTGCAGCCTACAGTAAGGAAAATGGACTTTCATCGCTAATTCATGAAAAATCACCAAAAAGAGAAAGAAAAGAACGGCGCGGAAAAACTAGTCCTGCCAAAAAGAAAGGGGATACCCATGCAGAAACCTTCCGGTTATTTAAGGAAGGAAAAACCATTGCGGAGATAGCAAAAGAAAGAAACCTTGCGGTTAGCACCATCGAAACGCATCTAACAAGATTTGTACGCTGGGGCGAAATTAAAATTGAAGAGTTGGTAAGCCGTGAAAAAATAGTACTCATCGAAGCAGCATTAACTGACTTTAAAGGAAGTTCAATAACCCCTGTTAAACAGCAACTCAGCGATGATGTAAGTTTCGGAGAAATAAGATTGGTGATGGCGGGCCTCGGGATTGCCCCGGAAAAAACATCCGATTAATATTGCCCCTTTTATTTTTTCAACTATTCCTGCAATAAAAATCTTATATCCCGATAAAATTATTGTTGCTTCAATCACTTTAATTACTATTCACTTTTTTAAATTACTATAGAACCAATGATTAAACGAACGAACTATTAATCATTCATAGTTCACATTTATCATTAATTATTCACATTTAATGTTTATAAACTTGTTACATAAAAGTTTATTTATAACTTTCAATTAATTACTTACTAACCCCTTTATGGATACACTTACTACCCCTGCTTATCGCACTATAAGCAATCATGTAATTGCCGAGATGCGACAAAAAATTTCCAACGAACAAAATGCATTATTTGCAACACAGTCGTTTCAGCCCGGAGAAGTGATTGCTGATTTTTCTGCGGGAACTATTGCCGCAGAGCCAACCTATCTCACTGTTCAGGTAGGAATTGGCAAGCACATTACGCTACAGCCTGAGTTCCTGCAATACATCAACCACAGTTGTGACCCGAACGTTTTTTTTAATACTACCACTATGCAATTGGTAGCATTAATGGAAATTGAAGCGGATGAAGAAATGACATTCTTCTATCCATCAACGGAATGGAAGATGACACAGTCTTTTAATTGCTATTGCGGAAGTCGTTCCTGCATAGGTAAAATTAAAGGTGCTGCTTTTCTTTCGGGTGAGGTGAAAGAAAAATATCGCTTTACTGATTTTATTCAACAACAACTGGCAAAGCGACCGGCCAGGAAGAAAGTAGCCTGAGTGATTTTATGAAGACATCCGAAGCCATTCTTTTATTAAAGCCGTATACGATTTGGGTGCTGGCCCCGCACCTGGAGTCTGATGACCCCAATATTCAGCATTATTACGACTTCAGCCAAAGTATAAAAGAATACACGAAAGTTTTTCAGGAATTGAAAACAGAATGGAAATGGCAGCCAGTCACCATGGATAATTACAAAGAAATTATCCGTTCTATTGCCATCAGTGCTAATGGCAAAACACCATTGGTTTTAAACTTATGTGATGGAGATGAGGTGAATGGTACTCCCGGTGTTTCAGTTATTCATGAATTAGAAAAGTATGGGTTGATCTATACCGGCTCTGATGCTCACTTTTATGATATAACGACTTCGAAGATACCCATGAAGAAGGCTTTTGATAAAGCCGGTGTGTCAACGGGTAACTGGCGGGTTATTACTGAAAAAAAAGGCTCAACAAAGGGGATTTGTAAAAGAGTAGGAACCCCAATTATCCTTAAGCCTGCCGTTTCAGGTGGTAGTATGGGTGTATCGGTTAAAAATGTGGTGCATACAGAAGAAGAACTGGCGAAAAGAGTAGAAGAAATTTACAAAGGGTATCATGGCTGGAACCTGTTGGTGGATGGTTTGTTTGTAGAACAATTCATCACCGGGCCAGAATTCACCACTTTTATTACCGGATCATCTGATGACCATGAAAATTGTATAGTGTATGAACCGGTTGAAAGGGTTTTTCACAAGTCACTGCCCGATTCCGAGAAATTTTTATCGTTTGACCGTCTTTGGGAGATCTACGAAGAAGAATCGGCGATGCCGGCTAATGAGAATTTTTATGAATACAAACCGGTTGACCGATCATTGATTCCCGAATTGAAACAACTAAGTCTTGATGCGTATAAAGCATGCGGAGGCAAAGGATATACAAGAATTGATATCAGACAGGATGCTGAAACGGGGAAACTCTATATGCTGGAAGCAAATGCCCAGTGTGGCCTTAGCGAAGATGAAGACTACACTTCAATTGGAGCTATTTTAAAAGTTTCTAATGTATCCTTTACCGAAATCATTTCTGAGATTTTGAAAGATGCTTTGAGAAGAAGTATGGTAAAACCAGCTTCAGTAAAAAAGTTCGCCAGTAAAAAATTAACTGCTAAAAACACCATTAGGGTTAAATAAGGTTTCAACAGGCGTTATAGGGCTTTTTATTCTTGATATTCGTATTGAGCTTGTCGAAAATTAGTGGTTAAACATAAATCATAATTTATAGCTTCGCACCCTGTCATGAAAGTTTGTGTACTGCAACCAGATTATTCCACTACCGGCGTTGATTATAAAAACTACGACCCGCCAAGAGATTTATCAGTATTAATACCTGAAGCAGAAGTACACAATGTGTTTCTTAACAAGCTTACTACTTATAAGCAACTAAAAGACCTTAGCAAGCAAGGCTATGATATTTTTGTAAACCTCTGCGAAGGATATCTTGAATGGGAAGTACCCTCCATTGATGTTATCTATACATTGGAATTGTTGAATCTTCCTTTCACTGGCCCTACTACTAAATTATATGACCCTCCAAAGGAGCTGATGAAGTATCTGGCTTATTGCGAAGGAGTGAATACGCCGGGATATATTATTATTACGGAGTTGAAGGATGTGGATCAGGCGGTCAAACATTTATCCTTTCCATTTTTTGTAAAACCTGCCAAAGCCGGCGACAGCCTGGGTGTGGATGATCACTCACTGGTTCATAATAAAATTGAGTTGCAACAAAAATGTATCAGCATACTGGATGAATACGGCCCGCTGCTGGTGGAAGAATATATTGCAGGAAGGGAGTTTACTGTTCTGGTGGCGGCTAATACTGATGTGCATAGCTGTACTGTATTCCGACCGGTTGAGTATTTATTTCCCGAAGGAAGAGGATTTAAAACATACGCTTTAAAAACATCCGAACTGCATCCTGATTGTAATGTGCCCTGCACCGACCCGGCATTGGATAAACAACTTCGTACAGCAACAGAAAAAATATTCAAAGGCTTCAACGGTGTCGGATATGCAAGATTAGATTTTCGGATGAATGAAAATGGCGAGATTTTTTTTCTCGAAATTAATTTTACCTGTTCGGTTTTCTATAAGGACGGTTTTGAGGGTTCTGCAGATTTTATTTTGAAATATGATGGTATCGGTCAGGCAGGTTTTTTGAGGCACATGATTGCTGAGGGCATTATCCGCCATCAACGGGGAAAGAAACCTTTTGTAATGAAAGGAAATTCTATTGCCGGTTATGGCATTTATGCCAACCGGGATATAAAAGAGGGGGAAATAATTTTTAAAGGGGAAGGACGGGCACAACGTATCATCACCAAACGGTTTGTAGAAAAGAGCTGGAACGAAGATGAAAAACTTCACTTTCGCCGTTATGCCTATCCCGTCAGTGAGGAGTTGTTTATATTATGGGATGACGATCCGTCCGAATGGGCTCCCCAAAACCATAGCTGTGATCCAAATACTGCTTTTGATGGGCTGAATGTATTAGCAGTAAAGAAAATATCTAAGGGACAGGAACTCACCCTTGACTATGCTGATTTTCTTGATGAAAATATGGAGCCCTTCCAGTGTCAGTGCGGTGCCACCTGCTGCCGTGGCGAAATAAGGGGACCCGTTGCTAATTCTTTAACTATCCGGGAACAAAATTTGGTTCGGTTAAACGATTAGCTAGTAACAAAGTCTTAGCTTAGGTTTTTTGAGAAACAGGTAAAAAAGATGGTAAATACCCCAATTTTACCCCAAAAAGATCGAAAAAATACCTTTTTTAGCCATTTTCTCAAAACTCTGTAATCCATTAAAATTATAAAAGAACCGGCTTATAAACCTGAATATGATTATTTATCATAAAAGATGAACTATGTCCCGTTTTGCCATACTCCGACAGATAATGAAGCAGCACCGATACCGGTTAATTCTTACTTATGTACTATTTTCAATCGAAATGCTTGGCAATCTACTCCGCCCCCTTTTTCTGGGTGTAGCGGTAAATGATTTGACAAAAGGAAGTTACCGGGGACTAATTTTATTATCCGTCGTACATTTTTCCTGGTTGGTTATTGGAACAATTAGGCACCGCTTAGATACCAGAACATATTCAGCAATTTATTCTTCGTTGGTTACAAAATTTTTGGCCCGTCGTTACAATAAGTCAGACATTTCAAAACTTAGTGCACACTCTACTTTGGCAAGGGAGTTTGTTGATTTTTTAGAATTTGACCTGGCCTATGTAATCGAAGCTGCTTACAGCATATTTGGATCATTGTTATTGTTGTTTTTCTATGATACTTCAGTTGTTCTTGTTTGCCTGAGCATCTTGCTTCCTGTTACCGGGTTTAGTTACCTCTATGGCAAAAGGATGAATAATCTTAATTATCAAAAAAATGATGAGCTGGAAAAGCAGGTTGATATTATTTCTACCGGAAATAACCATTTGATTCGTCAGCATTATGATAACTTAAGAAAATGGCAAATCCGCATCAGCGATCAGGAGGCATGGAACTTCGGAATTATGGAAATAATGATAATGGTAGTTATCGGCGTATCATTATTGATCACCAATAAAACCGCCGGATCAGGCATTGAAGCCGGAAGCCTGATTGGTATCTATAGTTATATACAGCGTTTTGTTTCAGGATTAGACACTATTCCATATACGGTACAACGTCTTTCTTCTTTAAATGATATTACCAGGAGAATTGAATTGCAACAGGATGATTTTAAACAGCCAGACCCGGCATTCGTTGGTGTAAAGGAGGTAGCTTGATATTATCTACCCATAAATACCATTAATATTTGTACATCGCTGGGGTTAATACCTGATATCCGGCTGGCCTGCCCAAGGGTTCTGGGTTTTATCTTGCTAAGTTTTTCCCTTGCTTCATTACCCAAAGAAGCAATTTTTTTATAATCAAATGTTTCGGGGATTTCTAATTCTTCTAACTGCGACATTTTTTTAACCAGCTCTTTTTCTTTTTCGATATACACTTCATATTTTACCTGTATAGAAGCCTGCTCAATGATATCTTTTGAAAAGCCCGTCAACAATCTTTTTAATTTTGGTAATGCATCAGCCAATTCGTTCAACTCAACATCGGGACGAAGTAATACTTTTTGAGCCTTTTGTTTTTCTATTAATTCGTCCCCGATAACAGAAAAACAAAA
>JBKJLR010000164.1:0-13411 GCA_046596865.1 Chitinophagaceae bacterium | reverse complement strand
TATTTTCAAAAGAAAGTGATTAACTGGGACCCGGTGAAAATGAAGATTCTGTCACCCTGAGTTTATCGAAGGGTGGTTAATTAGTCTTTCAGGCTTCGCCTAGCTCAACCTGACAACTTATATTTGCTCATGCCAGACCAATTATTTTCCTACCAGCAATTATTTGATTTTACCAAATCAGTTTTCCAAAAAATTGGCTGTTCTTCTGAACATGCGGACACGGCAACTAAATCTTTATTATCTGCCGATCTGCGGGGAATAGATTCGCATGGCGTGGCAAGATTGAGCGGCTATATAAGATTGTGGGAAGTAAAAAGGGTAAATGCAACACCGGATATAAAAATAATTCATGAAACTCCGTCAACAGCGGTAGTAGATGGTGATAGTGGTTTGGGATTGGTGATTGCCCCTTTTGCCATGCAAATAGCTATTGAAAAAGCAAAACAGGTAGGAACGGGTTGGGTAAGTGTGCAGAACAGTAATCATTTTGGCATTGCTGCTCATCATGCAATGATGGCTTTGGAAAATGATGTGATCGGAATAGCGATGACGAATGCAAGTCCGCTGGTAGCCCCTACATTTTCTATTGACAAAATGCTGGGTACTAATCCGATTTGTGTGGCAGCACCTGCCGGTACTGAACCTGCATTTGTGGCTGATCTTTCTACAACAACCGCCGCCAATGGGAAGTTAGAAATCCTCCAACGTAAAAATTTGCAAACACCAAAAGGCTGGGTGCAGGATAAAGACGGCAATCCTACAAACGACCCTCATGCCCTGAAAAGTGGCGGAGCATTGTTGCCATTAGGTGGCGACAGGGAACATGGAAGTCATAAAGGTTATGCACTGGGAGCTATCGTTGATATTTTTTCTGCCTTATTAAGCGGAGCAAATTATGCACCCTGGGTGCCGCCATTCCCGGCCTATGTACCTATGCCTGCACAGCAACCGGGAAAAGGCATTGGGCATTTTTTAGGTGCAATGAGAATAGATGCTTTTCGTCCCGCTGATGATTTTAAAAAAAATATGGATCATTGGATACAGGGATTCAGGAATGCTAAGACAATACCGGGTGAAGAAAGAGTATTGGTGCCGGGTGATCCTGAAAGAGAATATGAGGTGGAAAGAATGCGGGATGGAATTCCGCTCTTGCAACAGGTGGTTGACGACCTGCAATTGCTGGCCGGAAAATTTGGGCTGCCAGCTCTTTAGTCAATACTTCACAGGCGACTCTTATCTTTGCAGGCTTACTTGCAGATGATTAAATCCTTTATAATACCGGAGGAACAAATGAAAAGAATATATGAAAACTATTTATTTTACCAATAATCTGCTTGATTCATTTTTACCTTACAAAAAACAAAAGAGAACAAAATGAAAGTAATGAAGTTTGGTGGCACCAGCGTAGGTAAGCCAGAACGTATGCATCATATTGTATCACTGGTGAAAAAAGAAACTGAACCAGCGATTGTGGTATTATCGGCTTTATCAGGTACAACTAATGCGTTAGCGGAAATCGTTGAATATATTTCCAAAGGTGACCGGCCTGCTGCTAAACAATCTATTGATAAATTGGAATCACATTACCTGGATTTTGTTTCTCAGCTGGTAAAAAAGCCAGAATCCCTCCTAAATGCTAAAGCGATTATCGCAGAGCATTTTGAATTTCTCAATATTATTCTGAAAATTTCTTTTAGTGAAGCATTGAGTAAAGATATACTGGCCCAGGGAGAACTTTTATCTACAAAACTATTTTGTATATACCTGGAAGAACAAGGAATCGAATACCATTTGTTGCCTGCACTTGAGTTCATGACTATTGATACTTATGATGAACCACAAATAGGCAGTATAAAAGTGAAATTATCACAGATACTTAAAGATCACAGTAACAAAAAAATTTTTGTAACACAGGGGTATATCTGTCGCAATTGCAGAGGCGAAGTAGATAACCTCAAAAGGGGAGGAAGTGATTATAGTGCTTCGCTTATTGCTGCTGCTATTAATGCATCGGTATGTGAAATATGGACGGATATTGACGGAATGCATAATAATGATCCCAGGATTGTAAATAAAACTATTCCCGTAGAACAAATGAGTTTTGATGAAGCAGCAGAGCTGGCTTATTTCGGAGCAAAAATTCTGCACCCCGCATCTATCTGGCCGGCACAACAATATAATATCCCGGTTAAGCTGCTCAATACTATGCAGCCTGATGCAAAGGGAACATTGATCACAGAAAAAGCCGGTAGTGTAGGAGTGAAAGCAGTGGCAGCGAAAGATAATATCATCGCCATCCGCATCAAAAGCAGCCGGATGCTTTTAGCCTATGGTTTTCTCAGAAAGATTTTTGAAGTGTTTGAAAAATACCGGACACCCATTGATATGATCACCACTTCCGAAGTAGCGGTATCCATAACGATTGACAATTCTACCAACCTCAAAGCCATATTGAAAGAACTGGAACCATTTGGAACAGTTGAAGTTGACGAGAACCAGGTTATCATTTCTGTAGTGGGAAATGAAATATCACAAACAGAAGCGATGGTAAAAAAACTATTTGGATCTATTATGAACATCCCCGTGCGGATGGTAAGCTATGGTGGCAGCCCGCATAATATCTCCCTGCTGGTTCCTGCTGAGTATAAAACACAAATCCTGCAACAGTTGAATAAAGGAATGTTTGGGTTGGAGTAAATAAAAAGCCTCATCTTATTGAGGCTTCTGAATATTTTTTAGAGATTTTATCCTATTCCGGGTTGGTTCTAAATAATCAACAATGCATCTCCATAGCTAAAGAACCTGTATTTATCCTTAATAGCTTTCTTGTAGGCTTCCATGGCCAGTTCATATCCTGCAAAAGCACAGGTCATGATCAGCAGGCTGGTTTTCGGCAAATGGAAATTGGTAACCAATGAATCAGCAATATTAAAATCATAAGGCGGGTGAATAAAAGTATTGGTCCAACCCTCCGATGGCTTTAATAATTTCTGAGCGGTAAAAGAAGATTCCATGGCCCGCATGGTAGTAGTGCCAACAGAACAGATACGATGACCGTATTCTTTGGCACGGTTCACAATTTTACAAGCTGTGTCATCAATGTTATAGTACTCAGCATCCATTTTATGTTTGCTCAGGTCTTCCACTTCAATAGGACGGAAAGTACCAAGTCCGGTATGCAATGTTACTTCGGCAAAACGGATACCTTTTATTTCAAGGCGTTTGATCAGCTCTTTACTAAAATGCAAACCAGCAGTTGGTGCTGCCACCGCTCCTTCATGCTTGGCATACACGGTTTGGTAACGTTCTTTATCTTCTTCGTCTGGTTTACGCTTAATGTATTTGGGTAAAGGAGTTTCTCCCAATTTTTCTAACTGAATCCTGAAATCTTCTTCGCTGCCTTCCCATAAAAAACGGATGGTCCGGCCACGGCTGGTAGTATTATCAATTACTTCTGCTACCAGGTCTTCCTGGTCACCGAAGTATAATTTGTTGCCGACACGGATCTTTCTTGCGGGATCCACAATTACATCCCAAAGACGATTGGGTTTGTTCAACTCACGAAGGAGGAAGACTTCAATTTTGGCACCTGTTTTTTCCTTACGGCCGTACATACGGGCAGGAAATACTTTAGTGTTGTTTACAACAAAGGCATCCTTATCATCAAAGTAATCCAGGATGTCCCGGAAATGTTTGTTTTCAATTTCGCCGGTGTGACGGTGTACTACCATCATACGGGCATCTTCACGGCGTTTGGTTGGATTTTGGGCGATAAGGTTTAGCGGAAGATCGAATCGGAATTGTGAAAGCTTCATGAGTATTCTGGGTTTATATCAGTAAGTCTCATGACGCAAACCGGGCAGAATACCTGGATGAGTTTTTCCTAATCCGGCCTTACGGCGCCGGGTTTGGTCAAATTGACTGCATTTAAAGTGGGCAAAAGTACGTTATTTAGCCCTCAAAATACTGTTTAATTTTGCAGATTCTTTTCACAGGCTTTATATCCAAAATTGCTGAAATAGAGAACGGTGTTGCAGAGAGGGCAAGCAATTCTGATAACCCGGCTAAATCACTGACTTTCAAAATAATTTTTATGCTTTTAGTTGCCGTACTGCATCTTACATTTGTTTATAATAAAACATCATCCCGAAAATTCTGATCTCTCCCTGGTGGGACGAAGGATGGGATACTAATCTTTATGATGCGAACCCTTGTACTTTTTATCGCTTGTTTTTCCTTTTTTTCATCGGGAGCTCAGCAAAAAATCAGCAACAAGAAATATCCAAGCTTATTATGGGAGATTACCGGCAACGGGATGAAGAAACCATCTCACCTTATAGGCACCATGCATGTTAGCAGTAAATTGGCTTTCAACCTGCCTGATTCTTTTTATATCGCCATCCGGAATGCACAGGTGGTGGCACTGGAAACCAATCCGGAAACCTGGCAAGAAGATATGAGCAAGTATGACCTGGGAGAGTCAAGTTATACAGGCCCCGGTTCAGCTTACACAAGTTATATGTCTGTTCCCAATGATTTTCTAAGTATTAAAACACTTAAATTTTTTAAATACGATACCAAGATTGAACGGTCACTCTACAGCAACCCTTCTACCATTAATAGTTTATTATACCGGACTTACGGTAACGAATCCAGCGATTTTGAAGAAGACACTTACCTCGACATGTATATTTTTCAATGTGGGAAAAAATGGGGTAAAAGGGTAACAGGGGTTGAAGACTATGGAAAAAGTATGAAGCTGATGGCGGAAGCTTATAAAGATGCAGCCAAAGATAAAAATAGAAAAGAAAGAAGCTATGGAGATGCAGATGAAGCTTATTCATCCAATAAACTGCAGGAAGCTTATCGCACCGGAAATCTTGACCTGCTGGATTCAATCAATAAGTACAATAGCGAATCAGAGGCATTTGATGAAAAGTTTCTCTACCAAAGAAATGAAATACAGGCAAATTCTATAGACTCTATTCTAAAATCCGGTTCATCTTTGTTTGTAGGTGTAGGAGCTGCACATTTACCCGGCGACAGGGGTGTTATTGAAATGCTTAGACGAAAAGGCTACAGGCTGCGCCCGGTAAAAATGGGCGAAAGAGCCAGTAAGGACAAAGACCTGATTGATAAAATGAGGGTGCCGGTAATTTTCAGAACTGAAACTTCAGAAGATGGTTTGTATAAAGTAAATATTCCGGGAAAATTTTACAAGTTTGGTGATGATGCGGGGTTGGATCAAAAGCAATATGCTGATATGTCCAACGGCAGCTATTATATGATGACCCGTATTATGACCAATGCATGGATGTGGAATCACGGAACTGATGATGTGTACAGGACCATTGACAGTTTATTGTATGAGAATGTTCCGGGTAAAATAATTTCTAAAACATTCATTACCAAAAACGGGTACAAAGGTTTTGACATTACCAGTAAAACCCGCAGGGGAGACCTGCAGCGATACAATATTTTTATTACTCCTTTTGAGATTGTATTCTTCAAAATGGGTGGTACTGGCGATTATGTAAAAAATGGGGTGGAGGCAAACAAATTTTTTAGCAGCATTCAGCTGAAGGAATATAAGCAGGGCCCAGAACTATCTTCTGCCAAAAAATATTCTCCGCCACAAGGTGGATTTGCCGTCAATATGCCGCATGATCCCTATATAGGTAACGACGGAAGCTGGATATATGATGCGACAGACAAAGCTGCGGGAATTAATTACCGGATCATTAGAACCGATATTCATAATTATCATTTTGTAGAAGAAGATACGTTTGACCTGAGCCTGATGGAAGAGAGTTTTGCGTCCTCTGATTTTATTGATACACAATTATTGCGTAAACAAATAATTTTCAAAGGCTACCCGGCAATGGATTGTAAGTACAGAGATAAGAATGGCTCACTTTTTCTTACCCGTTTTATAATTCAGGGCCCGCATTATTATACACTGATGGCACATGGCAGGAATGAAACGCCGGGCATGACCCATTTCCTTAATTCTTTCGAAATAAAACCATTTGTTTACGGCGAAGCAAAACAACAAAAAGATACATCCTTATATTATACCGTGTACACACCAGTATTTCCTGAGGAAAAGAAAATAAAATTAGATATCCCCCGCTATAGTTATTCTGCAGATGGTGATGATGAAGAAGAGTCAGAAGTTGATCTCTTGGAAGGCGGAGCTATCAGAAATAAAACAATTAGTAATGATACTACCGGCGAAAAAATATTTGTCACTTTTTACCGGTCACCACGGTATTATTATACCAAAGACAGTTCAGCACTCGAAAAAGATAATGAGCAGTCCTTTTTTGGTGCTGATAGTGCCTGGATAGTGAAGTATAAGAAAAAAACGGAGTTGCCCAACAAAATGAAAGTTTGGGAACTCATCATTACAGATACCGGTAGTAGCAGGGCTCTTTGGGGTAAATCATTTTATAAAGATGGTACAGGCTTCTCACTCACAACCCAAACGGATACACTTACCCGACCCAGTAGTTTTATAAAAAATTTCTTTGAAAGCTTTACTCCGGCCGACTCGCTGGCAGGAATGAACCCTTTTGTGAAAAAATCCAAACTTTTTTTTGAAGACTTTGTAAGTAAGGACAGTATGCTGCATCAACGGGCTGTTAAACATATTACTGATATTGAGCTTGACTCATCCGATCTGACACAGCTTAAAAAAACGATTGCCGGACTTACCTGGAAGGAGAAAAAATACCTGGTTACCAAAACACTATTAATTAATAAACTGGGGGATATTAAAGTTAATTCATCGTCGGACTATCTGAAGACATTATACTATTCACTGGATGATACAGTGGAATTGCAATACCCCGTTTTAGAAAGCTTGCTACAGCATAAAACAATATATGCCTATGCAATTTTTCGTGATATTATTAATACAGAACCCCCGGTTCTTGAAGTAACCAGTGGTTATTCTGATTACAAATACGAGAGCCCACTTTTGCCTTACAGTTCCGCATATAGCAATGATAATGGAAAATTTATCGATGAATTATCTGACTCATTGAAGCTTACCAGGACCATCCTCCCGGATCTTTTACCACTGTTGAACCTGCAGGATTACAAAACCAGCATTATGAAGCTGCTGGGAGAAATGGTGGACAGCAACCTGGTGAAGCCAAAAGATTATGAAATGTATTTCAGCAAATTCCTGATTGAAGCGAAGCAGGAACTGAAAAAGCAATCTATTGCAGAGAAGAAAAAAGCGATTGAGAAAGCTGAAGATGATAAGGATGTAAAAAAAGCAACCCCTTCTTATTATGGTGATGACGAAAAAGGTGCAGGAAATGATGACCTGAGCCTCTATGCTACTTTATTGCTTCCTTTTTGGGAAACAAATGCTGCTGTTCAGCCTTTGATTCAACAAATGCTTAAATCAAATGATAAACGGCTTAAGTACAACACCCTTTTGCTGCTGTTAAAAAATAACAAACCTTATCCTGATTCATTACTTCATTATTTTGGTAGCCTGGATGATTACCGCTACGAACTTTATACAGAACTTAAAGATATTAAAAGGTCAGATAAGTTTCCTGCCTTGTACAATAACCATCTTGATCTTGCAAAAAGTTCTTTGATGGATAAGAAATTATATGGTAAACCTGATTCAGTTGTTTATGTTGACAGGCTGAAGACCGAGTATATGAATAAAAAGGGGTTTATATATTTCTTCAGGTACAAAGAAAAAAAAGATGACCTGACCTGGAAACTCGCCACCGTCGGACTTATACCTGAAGACCCAAAACAATTTTATTTTGAAGATAGTGCAAGTTTGGCGGGCTTTGATTCACCCTTGTTATCCTCTTACCCGTATAATCCCTATTCATTCACCAATTTTTCTGATACAAAATTTAATGATGGCGGGCTGGTAGGGGATCAGTTGAGGAAGATGCTGAAAAAAATGCTTTACTCCCGTAAAAAAAGTGCTAAAAACTTTTATGGTGACGATAATGACAGGTCTGGTTCATCAGATTATATTGATTAAACGATATATACTTACCCGGTAGCCAGCCCTTTTGGAATAGAAGCAATTAATTTTTTTGTGTAATCAGATTGCGGATTGAAATAAATGTCATCTGCCTGGCCACTTTCTTCAATTTTACCCTGGTTCATCACCAGGATGCGGTCACTGATATACCTCACAACGGAAAGATCATGTGAAATGAAAATAACCGTAAAGCCGAATTCTTTTTTCAGATCATTCAGAAGGTTGAGTACCTGTGCCTGCACACTTACATCCAGTGCTGATACAGATTCATCACAAACAATAAAGGAAGGATTCAGCGCCAATGCCCGGGCAATAACGATCCTTTGCCGTTGACCGCCGCTGAATTCATGCGGGTATCGGTTAAAATGATCTGCTTTCAGATTTACTTTTTCGAGCAACTCTGTTACTTTATTTTTTCGTTGTTTATCAGTTGGTAAAATGCCATGAACCTTCATTGGTTCAGCAATAGCAGCACCGATTGTTATTCTTGGATTCAGAGAGGAGTAAGGATCCTGGAAAATAATTTGTATCTCCTTTCTTAATGACAGTAACTCATCTCTTTTTTTTGCAGTAAGATCGACGCCATTGTAAATTATCTTTCCGGATGTCGGTTCAATCAAACGCAGCAGCGTTCTTCCGAGTGTTGTTTTACCACAACCACTTTCGCCAACCAGCCCCAGTGTTTCTCCATTAAATACTTCAAAGTTTATATTATCTACTGCTTTGGTATATGAAAGTGCTTTACCAAAGAATGTTTTTTTATTGGGGAACCAAACAGAAAGATCTTGTACTGTTAGTAAAACTGAACCCAGGGGTCTGGTGCTGGAAACCGGAGCAGTTGTTTCTGACTCCTGACTTCTGGGTTCTGAGCCCGTTTGCTCAAGAAAATCACTTACGACCGGTAACCGCTTTCCCCGGGTATGATTGACTGGTCTGCAGGCAAGCAATGCTTGTGTATAAGGATGTTGAGGATGGGAGAAGATTTCTTTCACTGTATTTTGCTCCACAATTTCTCCCTTGTACATTACAACAGCCCGGTCAGCAATTTCAGCAACAACACCAAGGTCATGGGTAATGAAGATGACTCCCATATTTAACTGTTGTTGTAATCCTTTAATGAGTTGCAGAATCGTTTTTTGAACGGTTACATCAAGAGCAGTAGTTGGTTCATCACAAATAAGAAGAGAAGGTTCACAGCACATGGCTATAGCAATCATCACCCGTTGCTTTTGCCCCCCACTTAGTTGGTGTGGATATCGATTGAACATTACCTCCGGGTTGGGGAGTTTTACTTTTTCAAACCAACGGATTGTTTGTTGTTTGGCTTCAACCCTGGAAACTTTTTTATGAAGAATAATTGCTTCCATTACCTGGTCGCCGCAGGTAAGCACCGGGTTCAGCGATGTCATTGGTTCCTGGAAGATCATAGCGATTTTATTGCCCCGGATATCCTGCATCTCCTGCTGATTTCTTTTCAGGAGATCAATAGTATCATTTCCATTTTCAGAGAAAAGAATTTTTCCGGTCGTAAATTTTGCAGGAGGGGAGGGAAGTAATTGTAATATGGAAAGAGACGTAACAGATTTTCCTGAACCTGATTCGCCAACCAGGGCAACTATTTCTCCTTTGTTTACAGAAAGGGTGATATTCTTTAGGGCATTGACAGTTCCTGATTCAGCGATAAAATCGAGGGTGAGGTTTTCTATTTGTAAAAGAGGTTTCAATTTTTTTCTAATGTCACCCCTTCGGGGTTATAAATTCATTGCGTGATAGGCTGTCTATATTAATTCCATCCCTTCAGGATTTTAAACGATTTGCCGCTTCTTTTTACATTGGATTATACATTATGGTTTAAAATGCCTTTTTATATCAGTAAGTACATGGTTTCCGAATTCGAAATAAAAAACGGATAGTCTTCCGGTAAATAAACCCGAAAGGATGTTATTACTATAGAAAATTACGCCTATTTGTTACAACCCTTTCGGAATTTTTAATGATTTACCGCTTCTTTTTATATTGGATGATCCATTATGGTTTAAGATGCCTTTTTATATCAGTAACTACATGATTTCCGAATTCGAAATTAAAAACTGATAGTCTTCCGGTAAATAAACCCGAAGGGTTGTTATTACTATAGAAAATTACGCATATTTGTTACAACAAAACCCCGAAGGGGTGGCATTAACACTAATCATAAAATTCAAACAAATATTTTTCTTCATATGAGATATTAAATTTCTTCAACAGCAACAGGTATTCTTGCTGAAATGTTCTTTTTTCATGGTGCCTCTTTTGATCTTTTATATAATCAATTACCTTCCCATAGTTCGATTCTGCATAAGAAAATACCCCATACCCTTCCTGCCAGGAAAATTTTTGCTTTAACCATCCTTTATCATTAATGAAATTAGTTGAGTTGTTTTTTATATCCCGTATCAGATCTGAGATTCGCATAGCAGGTCGTAACCCCACTAATACATGAATATGATCCGGCATTCCGTTAACGGCAAGCGGCTTCTGGCCTTTTCCATTAACAATACCTGCTATATACTTATAAATATCTTCCTCAAAAGTCTTTTTAATCAGATTTTCCCTGCCTTGAACAGCAAAAACATACTGCATATAAACCTGTGAGAATGTGCCGGCCATAGGACAAATGATTTGAAATTATTCCACTACTTTAATTAGTAGACTTTTTGGAGGCGTTGGGTAATAAGCCATGCAGACCATACAATCTTTAGGTTTTGCAGTATCAATGATAAAATAAAATTCATCTCCCTGTTTAATCGAAGAAGGGAAATCACAAGGATTGCCTAATTTGAAAACGTTGCTGTATGATGTATTAGTTGATTCGTCTGTCCAATTCGTGACAATACGGGCAGTATCCATCTTATCCTCTATCAACCTGATAGTATAATTCATGCAGATGCCGGCAATTTCCAGCTTGGCTCTATATTTACCAGTATGTGTATTTTTTTTAATGCATTCACTGTTTGAAAGAAGGATTGTTGTAAGTATGGATAATAAGCTAATATGTTTCATGTTTTATAAATTAAAACTTCAAATGTCGCACTGTCATGCTCTCGTTCATTAATTGTTTTAATGAATCAATTCCAATTTTTAGATGGTTCTCTACAAACTGTGCGGTTACATTCTTATCGCTTTCTTCTGTTTTTACTCCTTCAGGTATCATGGGCTGGTCACTCACCAACAACAAGGCTCCGGTTGGAATTTTATTATAAAATCCTACAGTAAAAATGGTGGCAGTTTCCATATCAATAGCATAAGCCCTTATTTTCTGAAGGTATTCTTTAAAAGGTTCATCATGTTCCCACACACGCCGGTTAGTAGTGTATACCGTACCGGTCCAATAATCTACCCCATAGTCACGAATGGTTGTGGAGACAGCTTTTTGCAAGGCGAAGGCGGGTAATGCCGGCACCTCAGCAGGAAAATAATCATTCGAAGTACCTTCTCCCCTGATGGCAGCGATAGGTAATATAAGGTCACCAATTTTATTGCGTTTTTTCAGACCCCCACATTTTCCCAGGAATAAAGCAGCCTTTGGCTTAATAGCAGAAAGCAAATCCATTACCGTAGCAGCCGTGGGGCTACCCATTCCAAAATTTATAATGCTGATGTTATCAGCGGTGGCACACTGCATCGGTTTGCCTGCACCAATCACTTCTACCTTATTCCATTCTGCAAACATTTTTACATAATTGCTGAAATTGGTCAGCAGGATGTACTCACCAAAATTTTTGAGAGCTTCTCCGGTATAACGGGGGAGCCAGTTCTGTACTATGTCTTCTTTTGTCTTCATATTGACAAATTTAATCATTTACTTTTGAAGGATGATGGTGAATATAAATTATCCTGAGCCCGGTTTTCGTATAAGACAGGAAGACGGAAAGGATTTAATTTTTGATTCGCTTCGTAAAAAATGGATAGTGCTGACACCGGAAGAGTGGGTGAGGCAAAATTTTGTGCAATATCTTTTGCAGGTAAAAAATTATCCTGCAACACTTATCGCCATCGAGAAAGAAATTAATCTGGGAGAATTAAAAAAGCGGTTTGATATTCTTGTGTACGATAAAAACCATCAACCCTGGATGATGATTGAATGTAAGGCGGCAGCAATAAAGCTGGATGAAAAAGTGCTGGAGCAGATCTTGCGGTATAATATCAGCATACCGGTTAATTACCTTATTGTTACAAATGGATCCCGCTGTTTTGGATGGATTCGCCTTGCGGGGAAATTAGATTTGATAACTGAAATGCCTGCACATGGTGAATAAACAGTTTGCCAGTATGGATCAGGTTGTTAAAAATTAAAGGCAACTCTTCCGGGCTGCCTCTTTATTATAGTAACAGGAACTTTTTTATTTCGGCATTCCAAAAATTTTTTCATCAACAGCAATATTCAGTTCTATTTTTTCATACGTTACATCCTGGAAAGCATTTCCTTCAATTTTCTGGATAAAGTGCATGCAAAATTTAAGGCCATTCACTTCTTTTATATCTGAATAGAATGTTTCTGCATCATATTCAGTCCCAGCAATTTCTCTTTTTGTAATTGATTTTACCAGCAGGTTGTTGATGGTACTGATAAAATAGGTAGTTATTCTTGCATCCTCTTTACTGGTTAATTTTATTTTAAATGTTTTTACACCATCCACATCTTCCTGGCCCAACAGTTCCACCTGGTGTCCACGGTTTTTATAATCCATCAGGTTGTTAGCAAGGCTGGCTTGTGTTTTAAACCCAATCAATTCTGGCCCCGTTGCTTCAGTGGCAGTGGTGGCGCCGGCAAAGGGATTTATTTTCCAGCCTTTACCATTATAATAGACGTTATTGACCGTCTGTCCCATTACTTCTACATCCATTCTCATTGCTTTGCCATTAATGATTTGTGAACTAAAAGGCAAGGACCGCCCCTGTGTAGTAAGTGTACCGGCCATTTTAGCGGTGGTCACTTTATTAAAATTATCCAGTCCGCCCATAGCAGCGCTATATTTTTGTATCACTTCGTCAGCTGTTTGTCCATTAGCTGAAACGAATGCAAATCCAAGTAAAGCAAAAAAGAGTTTCTTCATTATTCTGATTTTTGAGATGCGAAGGTAAGATTTTAGGAATAATCTCTTTCTGCCCTAATCCGAAACTATTGTTATAAAAAGCAGGCGAAAGAGGTTTTATAAGCAAGGCGAAAATAAAGCTGCAAGTTTTTCAAGCAATACAATACGATTAGGTCGTTTATACCATTTTTCTGGATTTAATTTCTCTGCATCCTTAAGATCATCGAAGAATACCTTTCGTAACTTTTCGGAGAATTTTTTTTCATAAACAATGGCATTAACTTCAAAATTTAATTCAAAACTCCGG
>JBKJLR010000045.1:0-3373 GCA_046596865.1 Chitinophagaceae bacterium | reverse complement strand
GTGAATATTTTACATTCAATGGCATGCGGTAGCTTTCCGTTCCGTTTACATTGGTAATGGAAGTTTCAATCCTGTTTTCTCCCTGTGATAGTTTGACAGTAATTGTTGTATCAAAATAGTTTCTGTTTCTTTTGCGGATGCTGATACCTCTTTGACCGAATACCGGTGCTTCATTTACCCAAACATTAAAACGGTCGAGTTTGTAAGTGCTGTCGGTTCCTTTTATAATAAGTTTAAGTATGCCAGTTTTTTGTTCGTATTCAATATCGTTTCTGTTAGCCAAATCCGCTTGGGGAACGCTATATCCATCGATGAATGCTGTTGTATCAATCCCTAATTTCCTAATTCTTTTTTCCCAGGCTTTGCGATAGCTATTTATTAATGCGGTATCTGTACTTCCAATTGCTTCGAGTACTTTATCTGGGCGGTTGTATTTAACATCTAATTGCTCGAAGGTGATTACTTTTAAATCGCTGGTAACATAGTGCAGCATTTTCGATGCATTTGAACTGGCCTGGTAATAGCCTGTTGGTATCTGAAGCATGTAATCACTACTGTCAACCATAAAAAATGTATATAGCAATTCGCCATTTTCACTTTTCAAAATCTTACAGGTATTGTCATGGGAAATGGTGAGTATTTCTTTCCCATCAGG
Source organism: Chitinophagaceae bacterium (assembly GCA_046596865.1). Taxonomy (GTDB): domain Bacteria; phylum Bacteroidota; class Bacteroidia; order Chitinophagales; family Chitinophagaceae; genus JJ008. The sequence goes on along the minus strand of JBKJLR010000045.1, from coordinate 2,718 downwards.
AGAAAAAATAGCTTTTCCTGTTATTTTGGCACCTTCTTCCTCATCTTTCAGTTCATACATCATTTCGCCTGTTCGGATATTGGTAGTTCTGAAACTTCCCCCAAATCCTCTTGTAATAATCAATTTATCATTAGCAATAATAAAGTCATCTGGCCTTGAAGAAAACTCAGCATTCACCCATTTGTAAATGGGTTTTTGCAGCGAAATATCCCACACAATCGTTGTATCTTTTTCACCCTGCAACAGTATTGTTTTATAATCATTGGAAAAACAAATAAAAGGAGTTTCCGCAAAGCTGTGAAGTTGTTTTCCGTTTTCAGCATCCCACACATAAGCCTGATAGTTATGAGGAAGTGCCACAGTCATTATTTTTTTCCCATCAGCTGAGTAAACAGCCTGGTATACAGAGCCGGAATGACCGGACAAAATGTGTAGTTTTTCACCAGTTTGTGAATTCCATATTGTTGCCGTACTATCCCAGGATGCGTCAACAAATGTTTTATTGTCCGGTGAAAATTGAATTGTCTCTGTAAAAGCACCGGGATCTTTTATTTCATGCAGGATATCACCTGTAGCCGCATCAAGTATTAAAAATGTACCGTTGTTTAATGTGGTGATTATTTTCTTTCCATCTGGCGAATAGTTTGCATCAACAAACATTGTTTTTTTATTCTCTTTCTCAAAAATCATTCTGCCTGTTTCTATATTCCTATTTCGTATAGTTCTGGCTTCATTTTCTATGGTAAGCAAACGTTGTCCGTCAGGAGAGAGCCTTATATCTTTTTTGTTGTTATTTTCTGGAGCGAGATTAGTTGCCCAGTTTTTTTTTATTATACCCTTTTCTTTATCCCATACATTTACTGTCCTATCATCTGATACTGTAAATAAACTCTTTAAATCAACTGAAAATAAAACTGCTGTTATATCTTTTGTTTTTCCTTGTAATTCATTTAGCAGGGTTTTCGAAGTGATATTCCAAATTTTAGCACTAAGGCCAGTTGACATAATAACTTTTTTATTGTCGGGAGAAAAATTCACTGCATCAATCCCCCATATTGTATTTCCATCCAATGTACACTGCAAAGATCCAGTATGCGTATCCCATATTTTGGCAGTTCCGTCTTGCGAACCCGTAATCACCATTTTCTCATCAGAAGAAAAATTTCCAGATCTTACATCTTTTTTATGTCCCGATAATGTTTGTAGCAAAATGCCATTTTTGGCATCCCAAACCTTCGCTGTATTATCATAAGAAACTGTAAGAATAAATTTACCTTTTGGAGAAAATATAACCGCATTAATATCACTACTGTGTCCTTTAAGCGTTCTAATAATTCGACCTGTGTTGATATCCCAGATTTTTACAGTAGGATCTAAAGTAGTTTTTGTAGCAAGATATTTGTTATCATAAGAAACTGAAGAAAAACTCAATAGATCATCATAAGGTATAGTTTTTTGTATGGCGCCTGTTTGAATATTAATAATTTTTATCCATTCAAAAGAACTTAAAATAATTTTTGTTCTGTCAGGAGATATAGAAGTGGCGCCATCCATGTCCCCATATAATTCGGTTTGCAGTTGCTCACCAGTTACTGCATCCCGAACAAGCATTTGATTATGGGTAATGATAATAATTTTCTTTGCATCCGTTGAATAGTACGCTTGATCAAAACCTGCATTCTCGTTATAATTGGCCAGTAAAGTTGCTGTATTAGCATCCCAAATTTTTATTGTGTTATCCAGTGAACCTGTCAGTATTTTTTTACCGTCAGGAGAGAAAGTTGCTGATTTTATTGGGCTTGTATGGCCTATAGGCAATACCAATCTTGGTTGTTGCCCCAATAAATCAATTGTAAACAGCAATATCAATAAGCAAAGACTATATAGCTTTTTTATTTGCATTTTCAATCTTTGGTAAAAAGTAGGCTTTATAATTTACTTGCCCAATACCTTTAAATGGGTAATTTGTTGAATAGACATTCTACCCCTCAGCAGCTGCGGGATAGAAGTGGAAAGCCCGGTGAAGAATAGAGTGGTGGGTTTGTGCCGGACTTGCAACGGATAGCCCGGACTGCAGCAGACCGGAGTTACCGAAAACGACAACCCAAAAAAATATTCCCCAAAATATTAGTTTTTAATTACTAAATCATTTAGTTTTGAAATTCGGTCGAAATATTTCGGCTTACAATACGAAAAACATAAATTTAACCCATGGCAAAGACAGACAAACCCACAGAAATACAAGGCAACCAAAGTGAAAAATTAAAAGCCCTCAAGCTTACAATGGATAAGCTGGAAAAAGACTACGGCAAAGGAAGTGTGATGATGCTGGGTGATAAGGCAGAAGCAATGCAGGAGGTAATCTCCACTGGCTCAATTGGGCTGGATGTAGCACTCGGGATTGGTGGTTTACCAAGAGGAAGAGTAGTTGAAATATATGGTCCTGAATCTTCTGGTAAAACAACCTTAGCCACCCATGTAATAGCGGAAGCACAAAAGAAAGGTGGCATGTGTGCCTTTATAGATGCAGAACATGCTTTTGACAGTGCTTATGCAAAAAAATTGGGTGTTGATGTTGACAATCTTTTAATATCTCAGCCTGACTATGGTGAGCAGGCATTGGAAATAGCTGACCGTTTAATTCTTTCCGGAGCATTAGATGTAGTGGTAATTGACTCTGTAGCGGCATTGGTTCCAAAAAGCGAATTGGAAGGTGAA
>JBKJLR010000302.1:0-2687 GCA_046596865.1 Chitinophagaceae bacterium | reverse complement strand
TGCAACTGGTATGGATCAGCTGCTGCACAAAATGTTTCGCCAAAAGTAACTGAAACAACAGTTAATTATTCACCATGGTTGACCAACGGAACCGATAATGATGCGGCAACAGGCTTTCAACCAGTTCCAGGAAGTTGCAATGGCGTGCCTGTAGATGCAGATATTATTGCAACAACAAATGTCTCCTGTAACGGCGCTGCCAACGGGTCTATAGATGTGTTGATGGAAGACGGCCTGGCTCCATTCACTTATGCCTGGTCTAAAGATGGAGTTCCGGGTTTCAGTACAACAGAAGATTTAAATAATCTTGCACCCGGTTTTTATGAGCTTATAGTTACCGATGCAAACGGATCTACAGACACTGTTTCAACTACCATCTCCGAACCCGATTTATTAACTGCAACAGCCGATGGAACAAATAATATTTGCTTTGGCACTTCAACAGGTACAGCAACCGTTACTGCCGGTGGAGGAACATTGCCTTACACTTATTTGTGGAGCAATGGAGCAGTTACAGAGGACATCAGCAATCTTGCTGCAGGTATTTATTTTGTAACCGTTACAGATGCCAATGGTTGTACTGCACAGTCAAGTTATGAAGTAACACAACCAACACTATTAACAGCAAGTATCACCAACAATTCAACCGCCTGTTCAAACATTGCAACGGTAACTGGAGGTGGTGGAACTCCCGGGTATACTTATTTATGGAGTAATGGTGCAACAACAGCTACTATCAGCAGTGTACCTGTTGGTACTTACAGTGTAACGGTAACAGATGACAATGGTTGTACGGCTACTGCAAGTATCACACTATCAGTAGGCGAGGCCTTTAATCCTTCTGCATCAGTAACCAATGTAAGTTGCTTTGGCGCTAACAATGGTGTAATAACTGTTAGCAATGCAAATGGCACAGCTCCATTCAGTTTCAGTATTGATGGGGTGAACTTTGCATCGGGTACATTCCCTTATAACTTCAGCAACCTGGCGGCAGGTACCTATACCATTGCTGTACGTGATGTAAATGGCTGTACTGGTTTTGTAAGCAAAACAATTTCACAGCCAACTCAACTGGTTGCAATATTAGGTACTGTACAAAACACCTGTGCAGGTGCAAGTACAGGAAGCATTAGTGTAACAGTTAGTGGTGGTACTACTGCCTACAGTTACAGTTGGACAGGGCCCAATTCATTTACATCTACACAATTAAGCATCAGTAATCTGGCTGCAGGAAATTATACACTTACTGTAAAAGATAAAAACAATTGTACCGCGATTGTTAATGCAACAGTAAATTCTTTCCCTGCAATAACACTTACTGAAGTTATCAGCAATGTTTCTTGTAAAGGTGGTAACAATGGTGCTATTAATATTACAGCAGGGGGCGGTACAGCAAGTGGTTTTACTTACAGCTGGACAGGTACATTGATATCTTCCAGTGAAGATTTGAGTAACCTTGCAAAAGGTACTAACTACAATGTAACCATTACAGATATCGGAAGTGGTTGTACTTTTTCAAAAACTTATACAATAACAGAACCGGCTACCAACCTGGCAATATCCGCTAGCAGAACAAATGTTGTTGATTGCAGCACACTCGGCACTATTACTATAACAGGCAGTGGTGGCACACCGGGCCTGGGCTATCAATACAGTATTAATGGAGTTAATTATTTCCTGACAGGTCAATTCACTGGGTTATCTGCGGGCAACTATACAGCTTGGGTAAAAGATGCGAATGGTTGTACCAAATCATCTGCTGTATTAAGCATAACGGATGCAGGCGGTGATGCATATGAAAGCAATAACAGTAAAAACCAGGCGAAAATAATTACAGTTGGTGCTGGTATTTCTGCACGGATAGCAGTAGCCACTGATGTAGCCGACTGGTTTAAATTTACAACAACTAGTGCGGGTAGTTATGTACTCAATATGTCGCATCCTGGTGTTAATTATACGTTCAATTTATATGCGGCAGGTAATAATACTCCGCCATTAGTGCCTGGTAGTGTAACTGCAACAACAAAAATGTACACGTTGACTGCCAATACCACTTATTACATCAGCATTACCGGTGGATTATCATATACCTGTTACTCCTTATCAGTTTCATCACCTGCACCAGCAGCATTAATAACTAAGGCTGCTGAAAAGGAAGATCCCGGGACGATTTCCATTGACCGGTTGACTGCGATGGTTTTTCCAAATCCACACAGAGGAGATTTCAATATTAAAATTACTTCTCCTGAAAATGGAATGGCAAAAGTTGAACTGTTTACTGTCGGAGGTCAAAAACTGGCAACTAAAATTGTAAGTATGCAAAAAGGTGATAATAACAATGTTCCTTTTAATAATATCCGCCAGGGAACTGTCTTCTACCGGGTGCAGATAGGAAAGCATACAGCAAATGGAAAAGTAGTGGGTATAGAATAATTATATAGTACCTGCAAAAAGAAAACCCTGTCTCCTTTTTAAGAGACAGGGTTTTTGCTGTTAAATAATTCTATCAGTAATTCAGTAACTTCTGCACCATCTCATCCAATCTCGCCTTCGCCATAAAATTATTTTCTAACTCAATACTAAAAGGAATCGGTGTATCCAACGAGGCGCAACGCATCACCGGAGCATCAAGAATAGAAAAACAGTTTTCTGCGATCCATGCAGCTATCTCTCCGCCGATGCCACCA
>JBKJLR010000232.1:0-5181 GCA_046596865.1 Chitinophagaceae bacterium | reverse complement strand
AATTTCAAAATGATTCAGCAGTTGTGTTTTGCCGGGGGTGGAAGATATTTTAGCCAATCCTTTTTTATTAGTTAGCATATTTATCAACGATGATTTGCCCACATTACTCCGTCCGATAAAAGCATACTCTGGTTTATCTGCCGGCGGGCAATCCTTGTAACCGGGACTGCTGATAATATATTGGGCTGAGATGATTTCCATTTCAATGCAAGATTACGACACAATTTTGTTCTGTTACAGTAGAATATATAACTTTAATCACACAAAAATCAGATGTTGATAGCTCATCTTTAATAAAAAAAAATTATGAAAAAATCTTATTCATTCGCTGCATTTATTTCTTTATTTGTATTACTAAACTCATCAAAAATTTTCGCCCAGGATGTAGGGATAAACAGCACAGGAGCTGCCCCTCATCCTGATGCGATGTTACATGTGGATCTTGGCATAAGTACAACAAAAGGCTTACTGGTAACGGGCACTTTCAAGGCTCTCTCTACGGTACCTAACCTGGGAGTCGGCAGTAGGTTAATGTTCTTTCCTGGCAAAGCAGCTTTTCGTGCAGGGTACGTAGGCGGGGGAAATTGGGATGATGCCAATGTTGGTTACTGGTCAGTTGCTATGGGAAACACCACAACAGCCAGTGGGTACTATTCCACTGCGTTGGGAGCCGCTACAATAGCCAGCGGTTCTAATTCGACTGCAATAGGAAGCGTTACCATAGCAAGCGGAAGCAGTTCTACTGCAATGGGAACCTACACAACAGCTAGTGGAATTTCTTCCACGGCAATGGGATCCAACACAACTGCTAGCGGAGATTATTCTTTTGCAGCAGGTAGACAAGTATCCACAAATAACCATACGGGTGCCTTCTTTTTTGGAGACAGTGATCCTAATAAGAAAGGTTTGAGGCCGATTGGGTATGATGATCAGTTTGCAGCAAGATTTAATGGAGGTTATTATTTTATTTCAAGTGATGCCGGAAGAGATATTGGAGTACAGGTTTTACCTGGTGGTAATTCCTGGGTGGTGATGAGTGATGCAAGTTTGAAAGAAAATTTTTTACCGGTAATTGGTGAATCTTTTCTGGAAAAAATTTCCAAGCTTAATCTAACTACATGGAATTATAAAACACAGGATGTAAAAACTTTCCGTCACTACGGACCAATGGCTCAGGATTTTTTTGAAGCTTTCGGCAAAGATAATTTAGGTACTATAGGTTGTGATACGTTAATCAATCAGCAGGATTTTCTTGGTGTAAACCTTATCGCCATACAGGCGTTGGAAAAAAGGACAACAATACTGCAAGCTGAGAATAAAGAATTAAAAACAAGATTGGAAAAACTAGAGAAGCTTCTCTTAAAAAATAAACCTTAATCTCGTTAAGTCGGCTATCACTTGCTTAACTAACCTGCTGCATTCAGCTTAATAATTAACACAAACCCTAAACCTTAAACATCAAACGCTGTTATCTTTGCAGCCCATGTCACAATCTTTGCCCCATGACCATATAACTCCCTTTAAAGATTCTCAAAAAAACAAGACGGAACAGGTAGCCGATATGTTTGATAAAATAGCCGGCAAGTATGATAAAATGAACCGGTTTCTTTCTGCCCGGACGGATATTGGGTGGCGAAAAAAAGCCATTCGCAAACTAAAAAAAGATAATCCCCGGCATATTCTGGATGTAGCTACCGGCACTGCCGACATGGCCCTTATGGCATATAAAATGCTGAAACCTGGTAAAATCACCGGCATTGATATCTCTGCCGGCATGCTGGAATTGGGCAAAAAAAAGATTGAACATGAGCAACTTGGGGATAAAATCGACTTGCATCTGGGTGATTCTGCTACAATAAATTTTGCAGAAAATACGTTTGATTCGGTGATGGTGGCGTTTGGAGTCCGGAACTTTGAAAATCTTGAAAAGGGCCTGGTAGAAATGCTTCGGGTATTAAAACCCGGTGGTCGTTTAGTTGTGCTGGAATTTTCAAAACCCCGGCGCAAATTGGTAAAAGGTTTTTACAATTTGTACATGGGCATCGTGGCACCGCAGGTAGCCCGATGGTTCAGGCAAAACAAAGAGGCCTATCATTATTTGAATGAATCGGCTAATGCTTTTCCCGACCGCCATCTATTTACTGACATTTTAAAAAAAGTGGGATACTCCGATACGGAATTCGAACCGCTAAGCTTAGGAATATGTTGCATTTACTCAGGCCAAAAGCCAGTATAAGAATAAGAACCGTATCGTTGTTGATTGGCGGAGGGCTATTGCTTTCTCAATTATCTATGGCCCAATATAGCCGGGTAGAAATGAACCGCACCGACCAGGATACCAAGCCCTATTATTTTGGCATGAGCATTGGCATCAACCTGGCCCGTTTTCAAACAGAACTCCATCCGGTGTTTTTACAAAACGACAGTGTGTTTGTAGCCGAACCTACCAACTCCGGTGGCATCACCTTAGGCTTCCAGGCCACTGCCCGAATATCTAACCGGTTTCAACTACGGTTCAATCCACAACTGATGTTTGTAGAGCGGAATATATTTTACCGGCTTAAATACCCTGATATTAATGGAGATACGGCCGTAACCAAGAAAGTGGAATCTATCATTGCTTCTTTTCCTTTTCAGCTAAAGTTCCAGAGTGATCGTATCGGTAACTTCCGTGTGTACACTTTGCTGGGGATAAAAGCTGATATAGACATGGCCAGTAATGCCCGGGCAAAAAAAGCAGAGGACCTGGTAAAAATTGAAAAATATGATTTCGGTCCGGAGTTTGGTATCGGTTTCAACTTTTACTTTCCCAGTTTTATATTTTCTCCCGAAATAAAAATCAGCAACGGCCTTCGCAACTTGCATGCAAGAGATGCCAATCTCAAATTCTCCAGTGTGTTTGATAAAATACAATCGAGGATGATTGTTTTTACGATTCATCTGGAGGGGTAACTTCCATTTTATCAACAGATATAAGTACATTCATTCAGCAAATATTTACTGAATGAAAAAGGTAATTCTCAAACCGCTGTATCACCGGAACCAGGAATGTATTGGTATTTATTTTGATAATTACGGAACAATAAATACACTGATACGTAAACAGGCAAATGCAAAATGGAGCCAGAGTAATAAATGCTGGTATGTGCCGCTGAGTAAAGAAAATTACAATAAACTATTTTTTGCTTTAAAAGGGAAAGCAGAAATAGAACATTCCGCCTTACATAAATACCTGGCTGATAAAAAGAATAAGACAACTGCAACAAATAAATCATTCTCCACTGCAAAAGCAGTTCCCGCAACAAAAACAGCAACTACCATAGTAGCAAAACCGGTAGCTATAAACTCCGCATTGATAAAGAAACAGGTAACAATTTATAAAAGTGGGAAAATTCAAGCTATTAATGCCCATGTAATTCCGGCAATGGAACAACACCTGAAACTAAAAGCATATAGCCCTTCCACCATAAAAACCTATTTGGGGGAGATGACACAATTATTGACTATTCTCAATACTATTCCGGCAGATGAGTTAACACCGGAACACCTGAAACGCTACCTCGTTCATTGTTACGAAAAAATAAAGTTGACAGAAAATACATTGCACAGCCGGATAAATGCCATGAAGTTTTATTACGAACAGGTACTGGGCAGAGAGAAATTTTTTTGGGAAATACCAAGACCTAAGAAACAGTTTATTCTGCCTAAAGTATTGGGAGAAGATGAACTGGCTAAACTCTTTAACTCTCTCGGTAATTTAAAGCATAAAGCAATGCTGTTTACCGCCTATAGTGCCGGTTTAAGAGTGAGTGAAGTTGCTGCATTAAAAATAAAAAATATAGATAGTGGAAGAATGCAGATATTAATAGAAAATGCAAAAGGCAAAAAAGACAGGTATGTTTCGCTGAGTCCGGTATTACTTGACATTCTCAGATCATATATAAAAAACTACAAACCAAAACCTATTGAGTACCTGTTTGAATCGGAGCAAACAGGTACTGGTTATCCTTCCAGAACGATTCAGCGGGTCTTTCAAATGGCCAAAGAGAAGGCAGGGATAAGCAAATCTGTAGGGATACATTCATTGCGACACAGTTTTGCAACTCATCTTCTGGAAAAAGGCACAGACATACGCTACATAAAAGATCTGTTAGGTCATTTTAGCATCAAGACAACTGAGCGGTATTTACATGTAACAAAGGAAAAATTGGTTAATATAATAAGCCCCCTGGATGACCTTTGGCGTAGTGGAAAAATAGATTGGTAGGTTGTCAGAATACTCAACAATGAACATGGCGAAGACATTTATCCAAAATGTCATTGGCGCAACAACAATAAAGATGGCGAAGACCAACAGCATGAAAATCAATAGCTGTTTTTTTTGAACTAGGGTTTGAGTGTCGTATATTTATGTGTTGTATGCCATTCTAATGGAGCAGACAGTTATCACAAATATCAAAACATTGCCCCAAGACAAGATTAATTTCTTGAGGCTATTTATTTCTATACTTCTGTTCTTAGTTTCGGGCGGACTTTCAACCTATTTATATTACAGTTTTCAAAACAAAGGCGGTGTTTTTTTTCCTGGTTTATTATATACAAGTACGACTATTATTATTTTCTTACTGACCAAAAAAGAACTTCAAACAAAGACCCTTTTGAAGTATTACTTTTTAATGATTTTAACTTATCTCATTGTTTGGTTGTTAACAATGGTAAGTTCGTGGTTTGTCGCATTTTGTGGACCTGTGACAGCAGGCTTTGGAGCCATTGCAACATTTATATTGACAGATAAATTCATAGCGAAAATTAACTACAATAAAGTTCATGTATTCGTTGTTGGAGGGATTGCTTTTTTGTTAGTAGACATTTTGTATTTTACATTTAGCCATATCTATGACAGAACCCCGATTGAATATATTTTCAAAGTTGAGATTGAGCCAGCGACACTTTTCTTAGAACTTTTTACATTTTGGCATGTGCTTGTAGGGACAAAATTATTTTTGACACTATCTAAAACTTGACGAAGAACGGCATACAACAGGCGGTTTGGCAATATGGCGGGGCGACGAATATATGCTCAGCTTTTTGTTCGCTTATCGGCTTCAGTTCTAGCCGACGAATAAAGCCGAGCTGTAGTTCTTATCATCATCTTTTGTAACTTTATTCAGCAGCAGTTAC
>JBKJLR010000176.1:0-23310 GCA_046596865.1 Chitinophagaceae bacterium | reverse complement strand
TAATTCACCATGCAGCCGCATTTCAATACCAGCAGCATAAGCTTTCGCATTATTTTCACCGAAGTATCTTACTCTTACATTGTCCACATCATACGGCACTACATCGGTCATGCTTTTATAATATAATTCGGTGGTCCATCGCATTGGCCTGTCGCCAAGCCCAATAAAATTATAATCAAACCCGGCAACACCCTGCCAGCTTTTTTGCGATTTAAGATTGGTGTTTACTGTTCCGTTATATCGGCGCAACTCTCTGTAAAATGGTGGTTGATGATAGGCACCTGCTGCTGCACGGAATATAATATCTCTTTTCCAATTAGGTTTCCAACTGGCTCCAATGCGGGGGGAGATCAACAACTCTTTGTTCAGCGAATTATAATTGAAGCGAACACCGGCTGTTAATGTAGCGGAGCGGCTTGAATCTTTGCCCAGCAAAATATTATCCTGTATATACCCGGAAAGTTTATTGATGTCGAGATCAGCGGTTGATTTTATTACTTTATTCAGGCGAAGCATATTGGGTTGATAAGGCAATGCATAACCAGCTGAATCCTGGAACTCCCATTCGTTTAGTTTGTCAGTAATTTTTGTTTTATCATAGCCTAATCCCCATTGAAAAGCATGATTGCCGTTGTCATAATTTCCTTTATGCGAGACATTCCAATTTTCGATGTTCAATGTATTTCTTGAATAATTCTGGTAAACACCTGCACCAAGCGGATTTACAATTAAACCATAAGTAGGATTTCGTTTATCAAAATCCCTTTCACCAAATAAATAAGCTCCGATGATGTCAAGGTTTTCCTTTTCATCGTTTACAAACCGGGAAGCCATCCATTTTAATTTCAGTTTTTTACTGGCTTGATTGGTCAATGAAAAACCAAGCATGTTAGTTTGGTACTCATCTCTTTCCCGGCCTTCAAATTGAATATCCACACCGATAGTGGCACTGAAAACAGGAGAGAATACAGATGTTGTTAATTGACTTGACTGGGGTATCAGCGTAAATTTTGTTTGTGAAATATTACTCAGCAACTCTGCTTGCCATTTAGGATTGAACTGGTAAGTAAGCAATGCCTGGAAATCAGCAGATGAAGGAACGTAGTTGCCTTTTGTTTCCTGGCTGCTTAATAAATTTTTATTGCTACGATTACGAACCCCGACTAAGTAAGTGAATTTTTTCACAGAATCCCGTGGAGAATTTTTATTAGTGCCTTCAAATTGCAAGCCTTGCTCCAGTATGCCTACATAAGCAGAACCGCCAAATTTCCTCGGCTTTTTATATTGTATATCCAATACACTGCTCATCTTATCACCATACTTTGCCTGGAAACCGCCAGTGTAGAAACTGATATTACGAACCATCTCCGGGTTGATAAAACTTAATCCTTCCTGTTGGCCGCTTCTTACCAGATAGGGGCGAAAGACTTCGAAGTCGTTTACATAAATAAGATTTTCATCATAACTGCCACCACGAACGGAATATTGGGAAGTGAGTTCATTATTAGAGCCGACAAATATTTTAATTAAACTCTCAACACCGGTTACAGCAGAAGGAAGATTGAGAATGGTTTTTGGATTAGGTCGTATCAACCCCGCTTCCCGTCTGTCCCGCTGGTCGGTTATCACTACTTCCTCCAGCGTTTTTTCTCCTTTTTCTAATCTTACCGTTATCGTTTCTTCTTCATTTTCATTCAGTAGAAAATTTCTCTGTTCCGGGTTGCGGCCGGTGTAAGTAAATACTAATGCAAATGCTTTTTCTGCTGTTACTTTTATCCTGAAATAACCGGAATCGTTAGTGGTAAAGCCTTTTGACTGGCCAAGAATGATAATAGAAACATTCGCCAATGGATTTTCATTATCATCCACCACTTTGCCAGAAACATAGGCAGACTTTCCGCTTTTTATAACCGGCGGGTTTTGCGAGAAACCCATAACAGTAAGCAAAATGCAGAGAGAAGTCAGGAATATTTGGCAGTTGAATATTTTCATAAGAGAATACAAGACAAGATACGAAGTTTTAAGAAAGATGATAATTTTAAGCACTTACTGATTTATTCTGCCAGCCTTGATTTTTAAAAATTGATTAAATAATCAAATAGATTGGTTTCAGAGGCGATTCCTAATTTCTTTCGTAACCGGTAGCGGCTTATTTCAACTCCTCTTACTGAAATATTCATCAACTGTGCAATTTCTTTGGTGGATAAATTCATCCGTAAATAGGCGCATAGTTTTAATTCATTTCCGCTGATAGCAGGATGTTTTTCTTTTAGCTTCACTACAAAATCGCTATGCACCCGGTCGAAGTGTTTTGTAAAATTTTCCCATTCTTTATCTATGTTATCATCTTCGCTCAGCGATTTAATCATTTTCTTCAGTTCGGTAATGGCAGGCTCATTGTCTAATCGTTTCATCACTTGTGTCAGTTCCCCTTTAATTTTTGTGAGCAATTCTCCTTTCTTTACAAGATGCATGGCAGAGGAAGCGATTTCTGAATTTTTGAAGTTGAGCTCTGCTTCCAGGTTTTCATTTCTTAATGTCACTAATTCACTTTCGGTTTTACTTATTTCCAGTTCATGTACATATTTAATTTTCTTTTGTTCCTCTTCAAATTTTTGTTGCTGTTTGATAAATTTTTTTCGTTGCCATTTGTAAAGAGTATAAGCTAACATACAAAGCAGCAGGGTGTAAAAAATCTTTGCCCACCTGGTTAAATACCAGGGAGGGAGAACCTTAAATGAATAACCCGACACAGCAGATTCATTGCCAAGATTATTCCTGACTTTTACTTCGAATGTATAATTGCCTGCCGGTAAATTGGTATATTCTTTTTCTGTACGTTTTGACCAGTCAAACCAACTATCATCATACCCGTTTAATCTGTAGCTATATTCAATATTGGTTTGATAACCAAAAAGAGAGGAAGAAAATTCAAAGTGAATTGTTTTCCAATTATAGGATACTTCGGGAATGTCACTTTTTTTCTGGGCCTGGGTTTCATTTATATTACCGAAATAACCGCCGAATAAAAGGCTGTCTTTATTATTAATAATTCTTACTGTCCTCACCTGTACTTTTAATTCTGGAATAGATATTTTATATTTTTCATAGTTAATATGGTAAAATCCTTTTTCACCCCCTAAAAAAATATTGTTTTCATCAACGGGATAAATAAATTCAAATCCGCTCAGTATTTTATTTTTAAGTTCAGGCAGATAAATGACAGCAGGTTCTTTACCCGTCAGGTCAATCACACCCAACGTTTTTTCATGGATGAACCAAATGTTGCCTTCTTTGTCCTCTTTCAGGTAACGGATACTCTTGTCGCCAATTATTTTTTGATAAAAAGGAGCCGGCTCAAAGCTGTCTTTTTGCTGATTGAAAATATATATACCCTTTTCAGTACCAACTACTACCTGGTTTTTTATTTTATAAACATGGTTATTAAGCAACGATGGTAACCCGTTCTTATTGGTATAGGTTTTCGTACGGTATGAACTGTTTTCACTTTTATTAATCTTAAATACTCCATGGTAAGGGTGTGAAACCCAAATGTTATCAAACCCGTCTATTTCTACAAATCTTGAGGACTCATTGAAACCCGGGATATCCATAGCTTCTTTAAACTGCTGATTAAGGAAATCAAAAAATAGCAAACCTTTATAGTTCCCTGCTACGATCTGAGCTGCCGGGAATGTAGAAGACATTGGTTTAAAATTCCAAAACCCTGTTTGTGTAGAAATAGGAAAGGCTGAGTTTTCCTTTATGAGAAATGCCCCTTCATGATGTCCTAAAAAAACCTGTTTATTAATTTCTGTTAAGCTCCAAGCTTGACCTTTGGCACCGGCAACGGGTACAAAAACTCCCTTGCTAAAACTTAAATCCTTCACTGGCTGCAGTAAAACACTGAATAAGCCATTGGAAGTTCCTGCAAACAAGTGATTATTATTAATAAGAGCCGTATAGCCCGAACCATCCTGCAGGAGAGGAGTAATGTGTTTGATGGAACTATTGTAAGCAATGAAATCAATTCCATTGTCGAGCCCCAGCCACAAATTATGCTGGTTATCCAAAAAAACACTCAGCACATTATTATTCTGAAGGCCTTCGGTTCCGGAAAAATGCTGAATAATATTTTCTTGTAAATCGGTAATATAAACACCTCCATTGCTTGTTGCCAGTGCTATCCAGTCCTGGTTAATGGTGGTGGCTGCATAGATTCTTTCATTTTCAAGCATTTGTGAATTGGGAGATTGGATTTTGGTGATATGTTCCTTTGAAAAGAGGAACATACCATTTTTAAGGGTTGTAATAACGGCACTGTCATTTTGTAACGGCAAGATGGCTGTTACCGGGTCGTTATACGGTAATTCATTTTTGATTGCGAAAGGAGCCCAAACAGCATTATCAAAACCCATCAAGCCCATTTTTTTATCCTGTGCAAACAGGTAGCCATTGCAGGTTCCTAAATAGGTCCATTCGGCAGGAGCATTATAGGTGGTAATCGTTTCGCCTGATAGTTGAAATATTTTATTAATTGAGCGAAAAAAAATATTCTTTTTATAAGAAACTATGTCCCAAACATCACCAAAGGATTTATCTTTTACCGGAATAAGCCCGGTTAAAGAATGATATTCAAGACGGCCATTTTTCGCCGGGGCAAAATATCCGAGTTCGTCTTGCCCGCCTGTATATATCTTGTTATCTTGCCCTATTTCAACTGACCTCACAATTGTTTTGTTCGGCAAGGGATAAAGGTTCCAGTACCTGCCATCAAAACTGAGCAATCCCTCATTATTAGCTGTATAAATAATTCCGTTTTTGTCCTGCTTTATATCCCAGTTTTGTAACCCTGCATTGAAATTTTCTTTAGCATAATTGAACACATCTGGAAAGCCAATTGTATTCTGACCATATACTGTAAAAGGGAAACAAAAAAATAGAAGCAGTTTTTTCATTTAATTATCTGTCAAATGCAATGTGAATGTATAAAAAGTTTGTTGATGTAGTAATGATGTAGTATAAATCTTATTAAAATCAACACTTTATGCATTGTGATGTAGTAATGATGGGGCGTTTATTTTGGAATATTGTAGGGGAGAAGGATATATTTGAAAATCGATTTTCTGCTTATTATTTTAAAACGATTGTTATATGAAACCAAAACTAGCATTGTTATGCTTAAATTTCCTCGTAGGCGGTATTATATGCCAGGCCTTGGGGCAAAATCTTCCAGTTTCCGGAAAAGTTACTAATAAAACAAGCGGGGAGGCATTAGTTGGAGCTACTGTAACCGTTAAGGGCAGTTCAACAAACATTATGACAGGTTCCGATGGAATTTTTTCTATCAATGTACCCAAGAAAGGTTCTGTACTTGTTATCAGCTATACCGGATTGCAAACGGTAGAATTTACCGTAGTTGATAATAATGCAGGGGTAATTGTAATGGAGGAAAGTGATGCCACTACGCTGACAGATGTAGTTGTAATTGGTTACGGAACCCAGAAATTAACCAAAGTATCCGGCGCTATTTCAACAATCAAAGCGGCGGATATTGAAAAACTCAGGCCGGTAAGAACTGAAGATGCATTGCAGGGAAGAGCATCTGGTGTAAATGTTATTCAAAATGGTTCACCGGGTTCTAAGCCCACCGTCTTAATAAGAGGTATCCCTTCTTTTTCCGGTACCGACCCTGTGGTAATTATTGATGGAGTGCCTCAATCACTTACAGATTTTAACTCAATAAACCCAGCCGACATCGAATCTATCAACGTATTAAAAGATGCAGCTACTACAGCTATTTATGGTGTTAAAGGAGGTAATGGGGTTATTGTAGTTACAACTAAGTCAGGAAGAAAGAATCAAAAAACAGATATATCTGTCAGCAGTAATTATGGTGTGCAGGAAGTATTGAATACCATTGGTGTATTAAATGCAACTGAATATGGGGCAATTATCAATGAGGGCAGCACACTTGCCGGCGGTAATGTAATCTTCCCGAATTTGTCAGTACTTGGGGTGGGTACCGACTGGCAAAAAGAAATATTTCACAGAGCTTCTTTACAATCGCACAATATAGCTGCCCGTGGTGGTAGTGATAAGATGTCTTATTTTCTTTCAGCCGGCTATTTGAACCAGGGGGGAATTGTAGGCGGAAATGATAAATCAAGGTACAGCCGGGGCAACTTTACAGCTAACCTGAATTTTGATTTGACTTCTAAATTAAAATTCATTTTAAATACTACAGGGGTTATTCTTGATTCAAAAGGTGTTCAGGAAAATTCATTTAACAGTGTAATAGGCAGTGCATTGAATTTTGACCCTACCGTATCTGTTCTCAATACTGTACCGAATACAGTTGGAAAATACGGATTCAGTAACCTTTTATTGTCTGAGATATTTAATCCACTAACCAAACTGGATAATACATATAACAAAAATGTCGGTAATAAATTATACGGAAAAGCTGAGCTGCAGTATGATGTAATAAAAAATCTGAAACTGACTACAAGGTTTGGTTATACAAAATATGATGGTAATGCGAGAAGTTTTTCACCGCTTGTTTTTTATGGCCCTTTAAATGTCGACAATTCGATGAATGCAGATGGTTCTGCAGTGATTGGAAAACATAATAGTGTAGCACATGAGAAGACCAGCAATTTCAATTACACCTGGGAGTCTTTTGCCAACTATAATTTTAAAGTTAAAGCCAATCATAATTTTGAAACAGTACTTGGGTTTTCAGTAGCTAAAATTTCTGGTAATGCAGCAGGTGCCACCAGGCAGGATGTGCCCTTCAACTCATGGGAGTTTGCTGATTTTACTGCGGCAGTTGGTAATAATTCGGCTACGAACACCAATGCCCTCACCGGTTATTATTATCAATATTTCAGAAGAAATTTATCTTTCTTTAGCCGGATAAACTATGATTACCAGGATAAATACCTTGCTTCTTTTACTGCCCGTCGTGATGGTTCCTATGCTTTTGGAAAAGATAATAAATACGCAAATTTCTTTTCCGGCTCAGTTGGCTGGGTTGTTTCTAAAGAGAATTTCTTTCATTCCGATTTCATCAACTATTTAAAAATAAGGGGAAGCTATGGGTCTATTGGAAATGAAAATGTAAATCCACAGTCTGTTGAAATTATAACGGGTGGATCCAGCTATGGTCCTACAGCCAACAGTAATGGTTATACTTTTAATAATGTTTTTTACCCGGGATCAACTGTTGGTTCTGCTGCCAATGATGGTTTGCGCTGGGAAAAGCAATTGCAAACAAATGCAGGCTTTGATATTACTTTCTTCAAAAATAAATTTTCATTATCGGCCGATTATTTTCAGAAAAAAGTAGATGGTTTGTTATTTACACCTTCAGCCTCTTTATATCTTGGCACAGTGCCTATTCCTACCGCTAATATTGGTTCTACTAAAAGCAGCGGCGTTGATTTGACCTTGAGTTATAGCGAAAAGATTACCCGGGCATTAAAATTAAATACTTCTGTAACATTTACTACGGCAAAAAATTTAGTTACAGCCACCAATAGCGATGGAACTGCAAAAATTTTGGGTGGCTATTATTTTAATGGCCAATCACAAAGCGTAACGGTGTTTGAAAAAGGGTTTACACCCGGGTACTTTTATGGATATAAAACAGCAGGATTATTTCAAACTCCAAAAGATGTTACTGATGCTCCAACTCAAACAGGTGCGCAACCGGGTGATATTCGTTTTGTTGATGTGAACGGTGATGGTAAGATATCGGCTGCTGATCAAACCAAGATAGGCGATCCTTTTCCTGATTTTACAATAGGATGGAATTTTAATCTTGAGTATAAGAGTTTTGATTTTAATGCCTTTACTTATGCATCTGTGGGAAATGATATTTACAGTGCTTATGAAAGAAATGCAAACTACAGCAATAAATTCCGCGGAGTATTAGCGAGGTGGACAGGTGCAGGAACCACCAATGATGCAAGAAATCCAAGGTACTCCTTTACCGATGCTAACAGCAATATCCGTGTATCTGACAGGTATGTTGAAGACGGATCTTTTATTAAAATCAAAAATCTGCAATTGGGATATACTTTCCCTGCTTCAGTTACAAAAAAACTTTTCAGCAGGCTGCGGATTTATGCACAGGTAAAAAATGCTTTTACATTCACGAAATATACCGGTTACGATCCTGAAATAGCTGGAGGAATACTTGATACCGGTATTGACCGTGGCGCATATCCCCAAGCAAGAACCTATTCTTTTGGGCTTGATATTAAATTATAAATCTTCAAATTTTAAAAAAAAAACAATGAAGAACATAAATACAAAAATACTAAGCCTGGTCATTGTCTGTACCATGCTCACTTCTTGTAAAAAGTGGTTGGATTATGATCCCCATGAAGATTTTAAAATAACTGCGGCTGATTATTTGAAATCTGAAAGTGATTACCGTACACTGGCAGTCAGCGTTTATACGCCAATACAATGGCTTAACCAGGCTGTGCCTGTTGGCGATATTGCATCAGACAATGCTGTAAGTGGCGGCGAAAATGCTTCTGATGTGTTGTCTTTGCAACAAATAGATGACTACACACATACGCCTAATAATTCTACACTAACTGAACTATGGCAGGCTGCTTTTGAAGGAATTAACAGGGCAAATTATATGCACCAGTATAAAGCAACTAATCTTGCAGGCGAAACGGTAAACTTTGCCGGAAAAGATGCTCTTTATGGTGAAGTATATTTTTTACGGGCTTACTATTACTTCCACCTGGTAAGGTTTTTTGGAGATGTTCCTTTATTTGTTGATAAGCGACTAACCCTGGCGGAATCGAAAACATTGCAGCGTTCACCCAAAGCAGCTGTTTACACACAAATTGAAAAAGATTTAACAGATGCGATTGCAGTATTACCAGCTGTACAAGTTCAGAAGGGGAGAATTACAAAATATGCTGCACAAGCTTTACTCGGTAAAGTGTATTTATATCAAAATAAATTTGATGCAGCTGCAGCCATGCTGGAAAATGTTATTACGCCAAATGCATTTAGCCTGGTGTCAGATTTTGGGGCAATATTTTTGCCGGCAGGTGAAAATGGTCCTGAATCCGTTTTTGAAATCCAATATTCTAACACTTCTCCTTATTATAACTGGGGTGGTGTTACCAGAGGACAGGGTAATCATTCTGTACAGCAGTGCGGCATCAGAGGTTTAAACGGTTCTGCTGCCATGCCTTATGCTGCTGGTTGGAGTACCAATTTGCCAAGACAAAATTTAGCGGCCGCTTATGCTGCGGGCGATAAAAGAAAAGATGTAACCATATTGGATATTGAAGCTTACAAAACAGCTAATCCTTCTTTCAATATTACTTACCAGGTTGCACCTTTTAAAAACACCGGATTATACAATCAAAAATACCTGCCACGCAAAGGTGAAACATCTGGCCAGGTTGAATTGAATTATTCAAATAATTTCAGAACCATCCGTTATGCTGAAGTATTGTTAATGGCTGCTGAAGCCAATAATAGAGCTACTGCTCCTAATGATATAAAAGCTCAGGGTTATTTAAACCAGGTTCGCCAAAGGGCTTTTGCAGATAATTTGCACAATATCACTTCTACCGGTGCCTCACTGAAACAAGCCATCTGGGATGAAAGAAGATTAGAGTTGGGCATGGAAGGTGATCGCTTTTTTGATTTAGTGAGAACCGGCCAGGCGGCTGCTAAGATTACCGGATTTATGGCAGGTAAACATGAAGTATTCCCAATACCACAAGCAGAAATAAGTATTTCAGGGATATCTCAAAATGCGGGATATTAATTATTAATTTTTTAAACTAAAGATTATGAATGTATCAAAATATTTTTACAGTGTTTTATTCCTGCTTATAATATTGGCAGGTTGTAAAAAGGAAATCAATGATGATCTTTCATTACTTGAAACAGCCGCTACCCCTGCCAACCTTTCTGTATTATTTAATATAACACAGGATAATTCCGGGTTAGTTACTATTACGCCAAATGGCGAAGGGGCTGTCTCTTATGATATTTATTATGGTGATGCCACTACTATTCCGGCAAAAGTATCAGCCGGAGGAAATACCACACATACATATGCAGAAGGAGTTTATAATGTAAAAATTATAGCTCACAACGTTGCTGGTAAAACTTCAGAAATAACTAAACCGTTAACTGTTTCATTCAGGGCGCCGGAAAACCTTGTTGTAAATTGGAGTATTGACCCGGCTAACAGGTATAAAATAAATGTTTCGGCAACGGCCCTTTATGAAACTTTTTTCAGAGTATATTTCGGAGATGTTCCTAATGAAGTGCCAGTCTCCTTTTTGGAAGGCGCAACAGTTAGTCATTTATATGCTGCCATTGGCACTTATACATTAAGAGTAGTTGCATTAAGCGGTGGAGTAGCTACTACAACTTTTACTGCAACTGTAACTATTACTGACCCGGTACAGTTGCCAATAACTTTCGAATCATCAACTGTGAACTATGCCTGGACCAACTTTGCCGGTGGTGTAGTTACAGTTATTAGCAATCCGCAATCGAACGGAATTAATACTAGTTCCAAGGTTGCCAGAATGGTTAAAAGTGCAGGGCAAACATACGGGGGTAGTCTTATTGGACTCGGCGGTCCCATCGATTTTTCAGCCGATAGAGTTTTCAGAATGAAAGTATTTTCTCCCAGGGTTGGAGCCAAAGTTTTATTGAAAGTGGAGAACCGGGCTAACCCCGGAATAAATTTTGAAAAAGAAGTTCTTACCACTGTTGCCAATGCCTGGGAAGATATGGCTTTTGATTACAGAACTATAAATACAGCCAATGCTTATGATAATATTGTAATCATCTTTGATAATGGTATTATGGGAGATGGCTCTCCAAATTTCACTTTCTTATTTGATGATATCAGACTCACCAATACAATGCCTACAAGTTTATTAAACTTGCCGGTTACATTTGATGTAGCAGGTGTTAACTATGAGGTAATTGATTTCGGTGGTAATAACAGTGTTCCGGCAATAGACCCTACTAACGGCGCTAACAATGTAAAGAAAACAACAAAAACTAATGGAGCACAAACTTGGGCGGGCACTACAATAGGTTCTGGATTTACCAGTAATATCCCTTTTACATCAACAGCCACGCAAATGAGTATAAAGGTTTATTCACCAGCAGCCGGAATAAGGGTTCGGTTAAAAGTTGAAGATCGTACCAATAATACCAGGTCGGTAGAAACGGAAGCTATGACACAGGCGGCCAATACCTGGGAAACATTAGTTTTTGATTTTGCAACACCCTCCGATGGAACAGCAGCTATGAATCTCACTTATTCTTATAATATGGCGTCGGTATTCTTTGATTTTGGTATTGCTGGAACTGGAAAAATATTTTATTGGGATGATGTAAGGTTTTTAACAACCAATGTGGCACCTAATTATTTAGCCCTGCCTCTCGATTTTCAATCAACAACGTTTAGTTATCCATTTATAAATTTTGGAGGAGCAACCGCTACTGTAGTGAATAATCCTAATCCTTCAGGAATAAATACAAGTAGTAAAGTTGGCAAAATGGTAAAAGGTCCACCTGAGGTTTGGGCAGGTACTTTCATTGAGTTAGTAAACCCAATCAATTTCTCAACATTAAGAACCTTCAAGGTAAAAGTGTATTCTCCAAGGATTGGTGCCAAACTTCTTTTGAAAGTAGAAAATGCGACCAACGGTGGAATTAGTTTTGAAAGAGAAGTTACTACTACAACAGCAAACACATGGGAAGAGCTGACATTCGATTTCAGCACCATTAACGCAGGTAATTTTTATTCAAAAGTTGTTTTAATTTTTGACCTGGGTACTGCCGGTGATGGCTCACCAAATTATACTTTTTACTTTGATGATATCAGACTTAATTAAATATAAATAAAACTAACTAACATGATAACTAATAATATCAAAAATGCAGGAATGATTTTATTTGCACTATTGATTAGTTTCAGCAGTTGTAAAAAAACAGAATATTCATTTGGAGATATAAAAACGCCAAGTGGTCTTACTTTAACAGCTGTAGTTGAAGGGGTAGATGGTGCCAATCCTAATGGTAACGGGTCAGGCTATGTTGTAATTACTGCCAATAGTACAGGTGCTTTAACTTATAAAATTGATTTTGGTGACGGGAATTCGCAGATAGTACCAACGGGCACTATCCGGTATAAATATGCTTCGCCAGGAACTAACAGTTTTCTTATTTCAGTTAATGCCATTGGTACGGGTGGAGCCACATCAACTATCAGCAAACAAATACGGGTTTTTGTAGCTTTTGAAATTCCTGCGGATATTTTGCAATCACTTACTGATGGGTCATCCAAAGTATGGGTTACTGATAACGATGCTCCAGGTCATTTTGGTGTTGGTGCCGGTAACTTCTTTTTCCCCAACTATTATGCAGCCGGACCTAATACAAGAGAAGCATGCGCCTATGATGATGAAATAACGATTTCAAAAGATGTAATTAACAGGGTTTCTATGAATGTTAATAATAAAGGACAATCCTTTTCAATAGGAGCGGCAACATCATTTTATGGATTTGTAGGAGGTGATGGTTGCTATGGTATCAATACCGGAGGCATCAAGTTACTTGCTTTTATGAATTCTACCTCAGGCTCAACCCCGGCTGATTCCAGGCAAATAGAATTTATTGTGCCGGGTAATGGGATAATCAATTTCGGAACAGGGGGAACTAAATATGAAATTTTATCTATTACACCAACTGCCCTCCATTTAAGAAATATTGGTGCTGACGGCAACTCATGGTATCAGAAACTAAAAAAGAAGCCGTAATAATATGAAAAGACTGATTTTTTTGTTGAGTTGCATAGTTTTAATTACTTATTCATGCAGTAAAGGAAAGGATTCACCTTCACCAGGTAGTATTGCTCCTACCAACCTTACTGTCAACGCAACGGTTAGTACAGATAATAGCGGTAATGTTTCTTTTACGGCGTCCGCTAACAACGCAGTTACGTATGATTATGATTATGGAAATGGTATTTTTCAAACGGTGGTGTCTGGGGTTGTAACGTATAGATATACCACTGCCGGTACATACACTGTTAATGTAATTGCTAAAAGTGCAGGCGGCCAAACTATATCAAAATCAATTCAGGTTAGTGTGACTGTTGCTTTTGCATTGATATGGTCTGATGAATTTAATACAGCTGGTCCGCCAGATGCATCCAAATGGGGTTATGACATTGGCGCAGGCGGCTGGGGTAATGCGGAGTTACAATATTACACGAATCGGCCAGACAATGCAGTTGTTTCCGGTGGCACATTAAAAATAATTGCAAAAACTGAAAATTTTAGTGGAAGTCCATATACATCTGCCAGGCTGTTGACAAAAAACAAATTTTCTTTTAAATATGGCAAAGTTGAAATAAGTGCTAAACTTCCGGCTGGTGTTGGTACATGGGCAGCTACATGGATGTTGGGCGATAATTTCTCAACAGTTAGCTGGCCTGCTTGTGGCGAAATAGATATTATGGAACATTTAGGGAGACAGCTCAATAAAATATATGGCACACTGCACCACCCCGGCCATTCAGGTGCTAATGGAGATGGCAGCACACTTACCATTTCCAATGCTACAACTGCTTTTCATAAGTATGCACTGGAATGGTCTTCAACAACTATTAAAATTTTAGTGGATGATGTTGCCTTTTACACTTTTGCAAATACAGCAAGTTTGCCTTTTAATCAGAACTTCTTTTTGATTTTCAACATAGCAATGGGAGGAAATTTTGGAGGTCCTGTCGACCCTGCTTTTGTTAGCGCAACCATGGAAATTGATTATGTAAGGGTGTATAATTAAATAATATTTGGTAAAAAGTAGGTTAAGGTTTTTTCTTGTTATAAGCAGTTTTTAGATAAGCAATCATTAATCAGTGGATCGTATTTACTTATTTAAGTTAGTACCTCCACTTTTTTTACTGGTATTAAGTATTTTTCATTTTACTGTCTGATCATAAAATATTATAAATGAGTGGTATTAATAAACGAATAGTATGGGGGATGTGTTTGCTGCATTTCTTATTGCTGCAGCATGAAGGCTTTTGTCAAACTGCGTTTAAAAAATTAGTATGGGCCGATGAGTTTAATTACAAAGGCTTGCCCGATAGTTTAAAATGGAGTTATGATAAGGGCCGTGGTTGCCCTGATATTTGTGGATGGGGAAATAATGAGTTGCAGTATTACAACAGTAATAGGTCAGAAAATGCAAGGATAGAAAAAGGAAAATTGATTATCGAAGCAAGAAAAGAGAATTTTGATGATGCAAAGTATACTTCAGCCAGGCTGGTATCAAAAAATAAAGGTGACTGGAAATATGGCCGTATTGAAGCCAGGGCAAAGCTTCCTGCGGGAAAAGGGTTGTGGCCTGCCATCTGGATGTTACCTACTAAATGGGAGTATGGTATATGGCCGCATAGCGGAGAAATTGATATTATGGAGAATGTCGGGTATTGGCCCGATTCAGTATTAAGCAGTGTGCATACTGGTGCCTATAATGGTACAATCAATACACAAAAGACCAAAGGGGTTAACCGAAAAGATTTATCAAAGGCATTTCATGTATATGCCGTAGAATGGACGGCCGATGCTATTTCTTTTTATATTGATAAGATCTTATATCATGTTTTTACAAATGAACACATTGGTAGCGAAGCATGGCCTTTTGATAAGGAATTTCATCTGCTCTTGAACATAGCTGTTGGGGGAAACTGGGGAGGTAAATATGGGGTTGATGATAATATATTTCCACAAAAAATGCAAATTGATTATGTAAGAGTTTATCAATAATACAGAAAACAACGCTTTCAATTTTTTATCAACGCAAGAGGGGGTAGTAAGAAAGATGTATTTAAATCTTCTGGCATTCCTGTTTAAAGGATAAAATATCATTAATGAAACACTGTTTAAGTCTTCTCCTTCAATTTGCATTTACACTTTTATTTTTCACTGTTATCTTTTCCTCCTGTAACCAGGGTGGCAAGCCTGTTGAGAAAACCAGCGAAATAAAACCTACCGATTCTATAGAAGTTAAAATAGAAGCCCTGATCGCTAAAATGACATTGGATGAAAAAATCGGACAAATGAATCAATACAATGGGTTTTGGGATGCTACAGGTCCGAATCCCAGCGAAGAAAAGGCGAAACTGAAATATGAGCATTTAAAAACAGGACTTGTTGGGGCTGTGTTAAACGTAACAGGTGTAGAGAAAGTAAGAAAACTCCAGGAAATTGTAGTGAATGAATCAAGACTGGGAATACCATTATTATTTGGATTCGATGTCATTCATGGATACAAAACTATTACACCTATTCCATTAGCAGAAGCAGCAAGTTGGGACCTTCCACTAATTGAAAAGTCGGCAAGGATAGCGGCTATAGAAGCTTCCGCAGTTGGTATCAACTGGACATTTGCTCCAATGGTAGATATTACCCGTGATGCCCGTTGGGGAAGGGTAATGGAAGGTGCAGGGGAAGATACTTACTTGGGATCTAAAATTGCTGTGGCCCGGGTTAAGGGTTTCCAGGGTTCAGATCTTTCGGCGCCCAACACTATTGCTGCCTGTGCGAAACATTTTGCTGGTTATGGTTTTGCAGAAGCAGGTAAAGATTATAATACGGTAGATGTAGGCACTTCTACGTTGTACAACACAATTCTTCCGCCATTTAAAGCAGTTTCAGATAGTGGTGTTGCTACATTTATGAATTCATTTAATGTCATTAATGGAATTCCGTCAACAGCCAATAAGTTTTTGCAAAGAGATATTCTAAAAGATAAATGGAATTTTAAAGGATTTGTAGTTTCCGATTGGGGTTCAGGATTAGAAATGATCGATCATGGTTTTGCTAAAGACCTTAAACAAGTGGCCGAATTGTCCGCCAATGCAGGCTCGGATATGGATATGGAATCTTATGCCTATGTAACCCATTTAAAAGAATTGGTGGAGTCGGGAAAAGTTGAGATGAAAGTAATTGATGAAGCAGTAAAAAGAATTTTACGGATAAAGTTTGAATTGGGATTGTTTGATGATCCATACCGGTATTGTAACCCGAAGAATGAGAAGGAACAAATTTATCATCCTGATCATTTGGCCTTTGCATTAGATATTGCTAAAAAATCAATGGTGTTATTGAAAAATACCAACCAGCTATTACCCTTGAACAAAAACCAACAACGTATTGCAGTGATTGGTCCATTGGCTGATGATAAAAGTAGTCCGTTAGGAAATTGGCGACTGGCTGCCGATGATAATAATGCGGTTACGGCAATCGAAGGCATCAGAAAGTTTTCATCAACTATCAGTTATGCCAAAGGAGTAAATTTAGTTATCGGTAAAGCCAGTTTTCCGGATGAAGTCAAGATTAATGAAACAGACAGTTCCGGTATTGGTGAGGCGGTAG
The DNA here is from genome assembly GCA_046596865.1 of Chitinophagaceae bacterium. Taxonomy (GTDB): domain Bacteria; phylum Bacteroidota; class Bacteroidia; order Chitinophagales; family Chitinophagaceae; genus JJ008. The sequence continues at coordinate 6,844 of JBKJLR010000176.1, read as the reverse complement.
CACTGGCAAAACAATCTGAGGTGGTGATTATGGTTTTAGGCGAGCATGGGTTGCAGAGTGGTGAAGGAAGAAGCAGGAGCAAACTGGATTTGCCTGGGTTACAACAACAATTGTTGGAGGCTGTATATGCCGTAAATAAAAACATTGTTTTGGTACTGATGAATGGCCGGCCACTGGCTCTTACCTGGGCTGATGAGCATATTCCTGCCATTGTGGAAGCCTGGCAACCCGGTATAGAATCCGGCAATGCGATAGCACAGGTTTTGTTTGGAGAGTATAATCCATCCGGTAAATTACCGATGACCTTTCCGAGAACAGTCGGGCAGGTTCCTATTTATTATAATCATTACAGCACCGGAAGACCCGGTCCAAAAAAAGAAGTCTTCTGGTCACATTATACCGATGAAGTAAATGAACCATTATATCCTTTTGGTTTTGGTTTAAGCTACACCAGCTTTGAGTATAGTAATTTAAAAATAGATGCAGCCAATCCAAAAGCAATAAAAGCAGAAGTAACTATAAGAAATAAAGGACAAGTAACCGGAGAAGAAGTTGCACAGTTGTATATCAGGGCAAAAACAGGTAGTGTGGTTCGTCCGATAAAAGAATTGAAAGGATTCAGCAAGATAGAATTGCAACCCGGTGCCTCCAAAACAGTTTCATTTATCTTAACTAATGAGGATCTCGGTTTTTATAATAATGACGGAATTTTTATTGTAGAACCCGGCGAATTTGACCTTATGATTGGGTCATCTTCTGGTGATATCAGGGTAAACAATAAATTTTTACTTACTAAATAAACTTATTTTAAGTGCTTTAATTGTTGAATAGTTGCTTTGGGGTCAGCGGCTTTAAAAACAGTATTCCCCGCCACCAATACATCAGCACCGGCGGCAATAATAGATGGAGCATTTTCAACAGTCACGCCGCCGTCTATTTCAATTTGCACTTTCAATCCCCGTTCATCAATCATTTTGCGAAGCCGTTTTATTTTTTCTATAGTATAAGGAATAAATTTTTGTCCGCCGTAACCTGGGTTCACACTCATCATACATACTAAATCAATTTCGTGCAGAATATCACTCAGGTCACCAACAGGAGTATGCGGATTGATAGCTACACCAGCTTTCATCCCCATTGATTTTATCTGCTGAATATTCCGGTGCAGGTTGGGGCAGGCTTCTATATGTACAGAAAGATTATCAGCCCCGGCATTTTTAAATGCTTCAGCAAATTTTTCCGGCTCCAGTATCATCAGATGAACATCACAGACTTTGGCAGTGGCTTTGCGGATGAACTCAACAATCATTGGCCCGTAACTGATGTTGGGAACAAAGCGACCATCCATAATGTCTAAATGAAACCAGTCAGCTTCGCTTTCGTTCAGCATTTTGCAGTCAGCTTCCAGGTTCAGAAAATTGGCGGATAGAAGGGAGGGTGCGATGAGAGGCATAATATTTTATTAATTATTTTTTGAGATAGCTTTCAATCTTATTAATAAATTCTTCTGTACCTGTTACAAGATTTTTAACCGCATCTGGTTCTATTAAAAAAAAATCTTCATAATCACTTTCCTGCGACTTTCAAAAAGGTCAGAAAAGAATTTTCCAAAGTCTCTATGTAATTTACCAGTCTCAATAAAATGAAGGCCGAATTGATGACGTACGCCGGAATGAGATTTTGCGACAATATTTTCTCTTAATAGCAAAGCGGTAACTGCATAAAACGAAGAGTAATAAAGACGGTTTAATGAAGTATTCCAAAATCCTTCTTCGGATGCCCACTTTGCTTCAATAAAATTGTCTTTCGCTTTTTGGATGCGATGTTGAACAATATCCTCTTTTGAGTATTCCACACTCATAAGACAATTCCGTCTGTAGTTACATTTTGGAAAAAAGGAGTTGCTCTATATTTCCCATACCATTCCCTTTTGGGTTTTACCATCGGGGATATTAATTGACCGGTTTCGAACTCAATATCATAAAGAGGGTACCTGATTTGTTTACCTGATTCCCAATCAATCTTATCCATTTCTACGAGGATAAGAATATCTAAATCTGATTCTTTATGATTGTCTCCTCTTGCAAAAGAGCCATACAAAATAATAGTAGAGCCAGGGGCAGTTATAGCTACTGATTCTTTTATTCTATCAAGTATTGGCTTTATTTCCTTCACAGAACAAAGTTACAGTTTATTTATTCTATCAGATGCTTCTTTAGCTTCTTCAAAAGTTTTATCTAAACTATAAGCCCTTTGGTAATTTAGTTTGGCTTCCGCTTTTTGCCCCATAGCTTCCTGGGTTTTACCAATCCAGAAGTAAGCATCCGGAAACTTGGGAGAAACGGTATTGGCTAATTGAAATGTTCTTAAAGCATCGGGGAATTTTTTCTGCTCGAACAAAATCCTTCCTTTTTCAATGTGGGCATTCAGATAATAATAGTCATGCTGAATGGCGAGGTCAAACAAATTCAACGCTTTTACTTTATCGTTAATATTAGAAAAATAAATGCCTTTATAATAATAGGGTTCTGCATGAAGATTTAATGAATCTTTTTTAATCAGCGAATCACAAAGAGCAATCACTTTTGCATTTTTATTTTCGGCATATTTATAGGCTAACCCGTAGTTAAGGTCAATATCATATGGTGTAAACCGGTAGGCTTTTTCTAAAGTATGGATAGCTTCAGCAACGTTGCCTTTTTTACTGAGCAGTTCTGCTTTTATTTTCAGCACATCTACCTGTTCAGGATTTTTTTGGAGCATCTCATTACAGATTTTTAATGCCTCATCTGTTTTGTTTTGAGCATTCAGAGAACGGGCCAGGGTAAGTTGCAGCAAAAAGCTTTGTGGCAGTTTTTCTATTGCCTGCTTCAGGAAAATTATTGCTGAATCAGGTTTTTTATCCAGCAATAAATTGCTGAGACCAAAAGCATATTTTTCGTTTTTTTTTAATTCCCATGCCTTGTTAAAATCAACCAAAGCCGGTTCGGGCAGGTCATTGCTATTTAATAAAACTGCCCGGCGGAAATAAAGTTCATCGTTACCGGGCTGTTGTTTGATACTGTCGCTCAATCCGGCATAGGGAGGCTGACTAAGTATTTCACTATAGGGAGAATTTGTGCTTTTATTATTACAGCTGCTGACTAAAATGAGGCCACCAAAGATGGTGATACATATTTTTATAATACTGTTCATGATTCAAAAATAAATCATTTTGCAAATGGAGGTATGACAATCACCTGACAAACTAAGGTTTTAACGAAAATATCTTTGCACCCCCGAATAAACGAATAATAATGAAAATATCTGCTCTCCTTTCACTTGTCGTTGTAATTATTAATTCTTCCTGCAATAACAATTATAAAATTGCCGGAACAACTCCTGCTGCCGATACATTAAGATATGCTGATGAAACTCATTTTAAGAATATTCAGCAGCTAACTTTCGGTGGTGATAATGCCGAAGCTTACTGGAGCTACGACAGTAAGTACCTTGTTTTTCAACGCACCAATCCAAAGGATGGTATAAACTGCGACCAGATTTTTTTGGGAAAAGTTCCAACCAAAAAAGGAGAGAAGTTTACTTATAAAATGATAAGCTCCGGCAAGGGACGCACCACCTGCCCTTTTTTTACCAAAGACGGAAAGCATATTATCTATGCATCCACACATCTTAGCAGCAATGATTGCCCGCCAACGCCAGACAGGGCAAAATATGGTAATAAATATATCTGGCCTTTGTATGAAAGCTTTGACATCTTCATGGCCGACCTTGATGGTAAAATTGTAAAGCAGCTAACTACTGCAAAAGGGTATGATGCAGAAGCTACTTTATCGCCTGATGGCGAGCAAATGATTTACACCAGCGATAAAGACGGTGATATTGACCTGTATATAATGAACCTGAAAACCGGCGCTGAAACAAGAATTACCAATACGGCAGGATATGATGGAGGTGCATGGTTTAGCCCGGACGGAAAAAAAGTTATCTGGAGAGCAAGCCGTCCTAAAGCAGAGGCTGAAATAAAAGAGTATAATGATCTACTGGCAGAAAATTTAGTGGCACCTACCAATATGGAAGTATTTGTGGCTGATGCTGATGGCAGTAATGTTCGCCAGGTTACTCATTTCGGACAGGCTAACTGGGCGCCATCTTATTTTCCTGATAGTAAACGAATCATTTTTGCCAGCAACCAGGAATATAAACGGGGTTTTCCTTTTAACCTTTATTCTATTAATGAAGACGGAACTAATCTGCAGAAGATAAGCCACGAAAAAATATTTGATGCCTTTCCGATGTTCTCCCCCAATGGAAAAAAGATCGTTTTCTGCAGCAATCGAAATAATGGCGGCACCCGGGATACCAATATTTTTATAGCGGATTGGGTAGAGTAAAGTGCCACTGGAATGATTTTTGAACACATCCAGAACCGGACACCAAACGTATTTTGGATATGAAAACTTTACTAAAATTATTATTACCAATCGTTTTACTGGCAGGTTGTAGTAAATCTACCAGCTCTTACGTCAACAACCCTGATGCGCCAGATTATCTGCACAACCGGCCCGTAGGTGCATCTGCAAAAGAATTACTTGCTTCTATAACCTACCAATCAGTAAAAATTGAGGTGCAGTATATGACAGGTTTTCAACCGGATCCTGCAGCGCTTAGTCATTTACAAACTACTTTAGCTGGTATATTAAATAAACCATTAGGTATAAGTATTGTGACCAAAGAAATACCTGCTTCATCCAACCTTACTCTTTCTTTAAATGATATTATAACGATAGAAAAGAATAACCGGACAGTCTTTACAACCGGTACTGAACTGGCAGTTTATATTTTATATACCAATGGAAATTATACTGATGCTAATGTATTAGGCATTGCCTATAAAAATACATCGGCTGCTTTATTTGGTAAAAAGATAAGTGATAACTCGGGTGGCCTTGGCCAGGCCAATCGTACCCGGCTGGTGGCAACAGTTGCTGAACATGAACTGGGTCATTTGCTGGGGTTGGTTAACCTTGGTTCTCCTATGCAAAACAATCACCAGGACGTAGCACACGGCAGTCATTGTGACAATACAAATTGCCTGATGTATTATACTTCAGAAACAAGCGACATATTGGGTTTTCTTATCACGGGTAACATTCCCGTATTTGATGCCAATTGTAGGGCAGACATGACAGCGAATGGTGGAAAGTAATAAGTTTTGATGTTGGGAAAGCCTGTTGTAGCTTTGAAAACACAAAACTATTGCTATGTACAACGGCCTGCTCCATCTTCACAGTGTTCTCCGCTGGATTATATTAATACTCCTGCTTGTTGCGATTTATAAAAGTTTTGTTGACAGAAATAAAGCCTTTACTCCCGGTCATAAGAAAATGGGCCTGTTCCTGATGATTTGTGCTGATGTGATGTTGCTGGTAGGTTTATATCAGTGGATCACAGGACCGTGGGGACTTAAAAGCATTCAAAGTAATGGGATGAGTGTGGTTATGAAAAACTCAGTACTCCGTTTTTTTGCCGTAGAGCATTTTATTGGAATGCTGATAGCCATTGTTCTTATTCATATTGGTTATACCTATTCAAAGAAAAGTATCACAGATACAATGAAGCATAAAAGAACATTATTGTTTTATGGATTGGCATTGTTGGTTATTCTTATTTCCATTCCATGGCCATTCCGGGCGGTAGGTGCAGGAAGGGCATGGTTCCCTGGAATGTAAAAAATAAGACTGCCTTTATTGAAGTTTTTTCGGTTTATCCTCACGGTAAAATATTTTGCTGACTATTTTCCAGCCTTCTGCTGTTTTTAACAGGCTCATAATGTCATGAAAATAAAAAGTCGGGTACTCTATCGTGAGCTTTGCTATTGCTGCATTTCCAAACACCTGTATATTCTCAATTTTTGTTCTCCGGTTTTGTTTGATACCGGTATTTCTTACCCTTGCCATAAAGTCTTTGAGTGATACATTAAACAATGTATCATTTCTTATGTACCGCATTTGACCATCGGGTACAAAAGCTTTGGAGAATAATAAGCTGTCGCCATTGGTCCCTCCATCAAGATAGTAATGGCAAACTGTTTCTATTTCCTGAATGGTTTTTTTATCAGTTTGTGCTTTTGCTGTGGCAGAAATAAGAATAACAAGAGCAAAAATTATTTTTTTCATAATAGTGATTTAGGCTAAGCTAAAAATTATTTTATCATGTAGTATTGAATTTGTATGAACGGCTTTAACGTTTTCCCAATTCAATTACTTCACAATTTTTCATTTCTTTTCCGTCAATCACAAAGCGGATAAGGGTTCTCATTTTATGCCAGCCATGCTTACCGGCAGCACCAGGATTCATATGCAGGCAATTTATTGCAGAATCATACATCACTTTCAGAATATGAGTATGGCCGCTGATAAATAATTGCGGTTGATGAATGGCTAATTCTTTCCTTGTCGCCGGATTATATTTTGGCGGTGAGCCGCCGATATGCCTCATCATCACTTTCACTTCTTCACACATAAAAACTAATTGTTCGGGAAATTCATTGCTGATACTATTATCATCAATATTACCATAAACCCCAAGCATCCTCTTTTTATCTCCTGAGCCTACGCCGAAGGATATTTTCTCAGCGACACCCTCCCCAAAATCCCCGGCATGCCATATTTCATCACAGTTTTCAAAATGCTTAAACACAGCTTCGTCAAGAAAACCATGGGTGTCCGATATAAGGCCAATTCTTGTCATATTTTTTTACCGCAGAGAACAGGAGAATGCTAAGTATACACTGAGACTTTCTGCGGGATATCCTTTGCTCCATTTCTCTGCGGTGAATGTA
>JBKJLR010000261.1:0-7783 GCA_046596865.1 Chitinophagaceae bacterium | reverse complement strand
CCATGTAGTACAACCGCAGCTTTATATTGACCCAATAGGAATGCATGGCAGTATGCCTGGAATAGAGCAAACACAAATAAAAAATGCCAAAGAAAATATAAAAAAGCATAAAGAATCCATTCAAAAAAGCAATCAGTTAGCGGTGACTACCCATGTAGAAATGGGCAGTGTGGCAACCTGCATAAGCAATTATGTGCTCAATAACCAAAAGGATTTGGTAGTGATGGGTACACACGGTACATCCGGCTGGAACGAACTTTTTCTAGGCTCAAACACAATGGCAACTATTAAAGAATGCAGTTGCCCGGTGCTTACCATCCCCCCATCATTTAAAAAAAGAACATTTGATTCAATTTTATACCCAATAAGAAATGTAGATGGCGTAGTGGAAAAATATGATTACATAAAACCAATTGTTAAAAAAAATGATGCAAAAATTCATTTGTTAGGCATTGCCCAGCTAAATGATGATTATGAGGTAAGTATTTTGACCTATAAACTGAAAGCAGTACGGGAAGCAATTTTGCACAATAATGAATACATTTCTTACGAAACCCATCTATGTACTAACATAGCCGGAAAAATCTTAGAAGTAGCACATAAAAGAAATGACGATATAATGATTATTAACGCTACTTTGGATAAAGCCTGGTATAAATTTTTTAGCGGCAGTTATACACAGCAAATTGTAAACCATGCTAAAATACCTGTACTTTCTGTAAAACCAGCTCTTACTCCAGAATTGATTAAACAACGGGAAATATTTTTTGTGGCAGAGGCGCAATATTATTGTCCACTTATTATGCAACCCCGTTAAAAACATACAGAATAATTAACCATGTAAAACTATTGAAATGAAAAAAATTTTTATAAAAAATCAAACCGAAGAGCCAAGATTACTCTCAAAAATAATAGTACTAAAAGGCCCGTGTTTTCCAAGCGGATGGGTGGCATTACCGGCGTATCTGTACTGCTTGAAAATCGTAATCTTAATGGCCTTGATTTATCCAACACTAAAAAAGAAATTATTTGAACGATAAGTAAACAACAAAAATATCATGATTTAAATAACAGGATTTTTGTAGCCGTCGTACAATATTATTATTAGTCGCTATGCAGCCACAATAAATAAAAAGCAATGATTAATAACATACAGATATTAAATTTAGACACCACACACTATAAGCAACTGTTAGAAGCCATGAAGGCGGCTTATATAAACTGGACAGGCAGTTATTGGAGTGAAGCCGTAATTGAAAAATTAATTGCTAAATTCCCCGCAGGGCAATTTGTAATAATTGCCGATGAAAAAGTGGTGGGTTGTGCATTGTCTATTATAGTAAAATATGATGATTATGGAGACGACCACACCTACAAGCAAATAACTGGTAATTATACATTTTCATCTCATAATGAAGAAGGCGATGTGCTTTATGGTATTGAGGTTTTCATACGGCCAGAGTACAGGGGCTTGCGGCTGGGGCGGAGATTATATGATGCAAGGAAAGAATTGTGTGAGAAACTAAACTTAAAAGCAGTAGTGTTTGGTGGCAGAATTCCAAACTATCATACATATGCTGGTGAATTAAAGAGTAAAGAATATATTCAGAAAGTAAAGCTGAAAGAAATTTACGACCCTGTTTTATCTTTTCAGTTAAGCAACGATTTTCATGTAAAGAAAGTGTTGAAAAATTATATGCCAGAAGATAACGAGAGCCAGGAGTATGCTACCTTATTGCAATGGGACAATGTTTATTACAGACCAGACTATCTCCACAGTAACAGATTAAGAAAAAATGTTCGTCTGGGATTGGTGCAATGGAAAATGCGTTTATATAATTCATTGGAAGAGTTGTTTCAACAGGCCGAATATTTTATTGATTCCATTTCTAATTACAAAGCTGATTTTGTTTTGTTTCCTGAATACTTCAACGGACCGCTGATGGCAGAGTTTAATGCCATGAGTGAATCGGATGCCATGAGGGCTATGGCGCAATATACTCACCAGATTAGGGATAAATTCAGTGAGTTTGCAGTAATGTACAATGTAAATATTATTGCCGGCAGTATGCCATTGTATGAAAATAATTCTTTAAAAAATGTCGGCTATGTATGCCACAGAAACGGTAAGGTGGAAATGTATGAAAAACTGCATATAACACCCGATGAAGAAAAATTTTGGGGATTGAAAGGTGGTAATATGCTGCAAACCTATGATACTGATTCAGGAAAAATTGGTGTGTTGATTTGTTATGATGTTGAGTTTCCAGAATTATCACGGTTGTTGGCAGATGAAGGTGTGCAGATTTTATTTGTGCCTTACCTTACAGATACTCAAAACTCTTATTTAAGGGTACGCATATGTGCCCAGGCAAGGGCAATAGAAAATGAATGTTTTGTCGCCATTACCGGCAGTGTTGGTATTTTACCCAAAATAGAAAACCTGGACATTCAATATTCGCAGGCGGCTGTTTTTACACCCAGCGATTTTGCTTTTCCTTCCAACGCAGTAAAAAGCGAAGCAACAGCTAACACAGAAATGGTACTCATCTCCGATGTTGATTTAAAATTGCTGGATGAATTGCACACCTATGGCAGCGTAAGAAATTTGAAAGACAGGAGAAAGGATTTTTATGAATTAAAAAAACTTTAAATTATAGGGATGAAAGAATTTATTAGCAAATACATCTCTGACCCAACAGTTGTTAAATTAGTTTCCATCTTTATCGGAATTTTTGTTATCTGGTTAATCATTAAACTGATTCAGAAAAAACTGTTTTCAAAAATAAAGGATAATGATAACCGATACCGGGCTAAAAAGTTCAGCAATTTTATTGGATATCTTTTAACCATTCTACTTTTCGCAGTTGTATTCAGTGACAAACTCAGTGGGCTAACTGTTGCCTTAGGTGTTGCTGGCGTTGGTATTGCTTTTGCTTTGCAGGAAGTTATTGCCTCATTCGCCGGATGGTTGGCAATAATGTTTGGCGGATTTTATAAATCTGGTGACAGAGTACAATTAGGTGGCATAAAAGGTGATGTAATGGATATTGGTGTATTAAGGACAACAATAATGGAAACCGGGCAATGGGTAGATGGTGATTTATACAATGGAAGAATTGTATTAATTGCCAATAGTTTTGTTTTTAAAGAACCAGTTTTTAATTACTCAGGCGATTTCCCTTTTTTATGGGATGAAATAAAAATACCAATTCAGTATGGCAGTAATTACGATAAAGTAACTGCAATTTGTTTGGCAGTAGGGAAAGAAGTGGCAGGAGATTTAACTGTACAGTCTAAAGAAAAGTGGAGAGTATTGGAAAGCAAATACAGGCTGGAAGATGCACAAACAGAACCAATGGTTTCTTTAATTGCAAACGACAATTGGGTTGAATATACTTTACGGTTTGTGGTGAGTTATAAAAACCGTCGGGCAACTAAAACAGCATTATTTACAAAACTTTTGAAAGAAATAGAAGCTACAAACGGAGAAATAAAATTTGCTTCAGCAACTTTTCATTTGGTAGAAGCTCCTGAAATAAAAGTATCATTTACAAAATAAATTTAATTTAAAATGAACATTACAATACAAACAGTAAATTTTAAAGAAAGCAAAAAGTTAACAATTTTTATCAATTCTAAAGTAGGCAAATTATTTAAACAAAACTCTGAATTAATAAGAGCAGATGTAACGCTGAAAGAGGGAGCAAACAACAACCTTACCAATAAATGGTGTTCGATCTACATATCACACCCTGGGGAAAATCTGTTTGTAAAGAGAAACTCTACTTCGTATGAAGAAAGTATTTTACTTGCTACAGAAGCAATGGAGAAGATATTACGAAGAAGAAAAACCAAAATGGTAAATCAACGTAACGACATTTGAATACAAGTACAATCCCGATAGCCAATAAAATACTATCTTGCTGATACAAGCTTCTTTTTATCAACCAAGCTGTTTGTTTATGAGCAACTTTTTGAGTAATCTTTTTAACCTTCATGTTGGCGAAGACGATAATAAGAAAACATTAGAAAATGTAAAGAATAATATCTCTTTCACAGGTGCAAACCTTTGGATTTTAGCTTGTGCCATTATGGTGGCTTCAGTCGGTTTAAATGTAAACTCAACCGCTGTTATTATTGGTGCGATGCTGATTTCCCCTTTGATGGGGCCAATTGTTGCATCTGGTTTTGCCTTGGGTATTTATGATTTTAATTTATTGAAAAGAGCTTTAAGAAACTTACTGGTCGCAACCATTGTTGGCCTGATTGTTTCTGCACTATACTTTTTTATCAGCCCTTTTAAAGAAGTTCAATCAGAATTATTAGCCCGAACCTCACCTAATATTTACGATATACTCATTGCATTTTTTGGCGGTCTTGTTGGCGTTATTGCTGTTACAAGAGTTGAGAAAGGAAACCCGATACCCGGCGTTGCTATAGCCACTGCATTAATGCCGCCATTGTGTACAGCAGGATATGGATTAGCAACCGGGCAAATAAAATTCTTTCTCGGCGCCTTCTTTCTTTATTGTATTAACTGTGTATTTATTTGTATTGCCACATTTACGATAGTGAAGTTTTTAAAGTACCCTGCAAAACCAGACGTAGATATTAAACATCAAAAACAGGTGAGATTTGGAATTACTGCTATTGTTTTTCTTATGTTACTGCCCAGTTTTTATTTTGCATATAATTTGTTTAAACAACAACAGTTCAGCCAATCAGTAAATGTATTTGTTGATAAAGAATTTACTAAAAAAGGGAATACTATTGTTTATAAAAAAACATATTACAACAGTAATCCAAAAAAATTAGAACTGGCTTTTCTTTCAAGGCAGTTCAGCAAAGATGAACTAAACGCCTATAACGAAAAACTGAAAGACTATGGCTGCTACAATACGGTTTTAACCATTAAACAAAGTAATAATTTACAAACCCTGAAAAATGATATTTTGAATGAAGTAAGCAAAGCTGAAATTATTGGCACTGAAAAAGATAAAAGAATAAGTGACTTAGAAAACAAAATAGCTACAGATACTTTTAATAACAAACAAATATTTAAAGAAGCAAAAGCAATATTTCCTGTAATAAATGCCTTATCCGTTTCAAAACATAAATTTTACTTTGCTAAAGATAGTATGGCAATAAATAATGTTTTATTATACAGAGCCGATAAAGAATTAGAGGAAGCCGACAAACAGAAATTTTTAAATTGGCTGAAAGAAAAGTTACCAAAAGATTCTATTAGGGTCATTTATGAAAATTAAAAAAACCAGCAATTACAAATGTCAATTTATACCATACTGGCTATTATAATAGCAATCTCCGCAATTTTTGGCTACATCAATCAGCGTTTTATTAAAATGCCCTTTGTAATCGGGCTTTTCTTTTTATCTACTTTATTATCTTTAGTAATCCTTAGTTCAAAGTTTTGGGATTTCGGCCATTTTACACAAATCAAAGCTTTAGTTGAACGCATTGACATTAGCAAGTATATCCTGGAATATATGCTGGGGTATTTACTTTTTGCAGGTTCACTGCAAACAGATTGGAGAGAGATTAAAAAGCAACTAAAACCTATCTCCCTCTTTGCAGTATTCGGTGTAATTCTTTCCACACTAATAATTGCCAGTTTGCTTTACGGACTTTGCAGTTTGCTGCAAATTCAAATTGATTTTATATTTTGCTTATTATTTGGTGCGTTGATTTCACCAACCGATCCGATAGCCGTGTTAGGAATACTCACTAAAGCAAATGTTCCAAAAAAAATAGAAGCGACAATAGTGGGAGAAAGTCTGTTTAATGATGGTGTAGGGGTTGTACTTTTTATCGCTTTACTCGAAGTATTGAAAAGTGGTGGCTCAACTATTGATTTTTCGCATTTTGGGCTTTTATTCTTGCAGGAAAGTTTTGGAGGGCTTCTGTTTGGACTAGCAGCAGGCTTCATTCTTCACAAAATTCTTACCTCAGTGGATCATTATGAAACAGAAGTTTTATTAACACTGGCGTTCGTAATGGCAGGCTATAGTCTTTGTTTGTATCTGCATGTTTCAGGTGCATTGGCAATGGTTGTAATGGGCTTATTTGTCGGCAATTACAATCATAAAGAAGCCATGAGCGATAAAACTGTTGACTATGTTGATAAATTCTGGGAATTGATAGATGTAGTATTAAATGCCGTATTGTTCGTTATCATTTCGTTTGTAATTGTTGTGATTGAATTCAAGCCAATTTATTTACTGGTTGGCATTTGTTCAATTTTTATTGTGCTGCTGTCAAGAACAATCATTATTTTTTTACCTAAAATATTATTACCCAAAATAATTGACTTTACAACCAAAGAAACGAAACTTATTATTTGGGGTGGACTACGTGGGGGTCTTTCTCTGGCACTGGTGCTATCGCTGCCTGAAGGAAAACCTAAAAACATTTTATTGGTTGCTACATATGCTTGTGTTGTATTTAGCATTATTGTACAAGGCCTTACAATCGGAAAGTTAGCGAAGCGATAAGATACTAAGTTACTATCAAACCAGACAGAATGTATCTTTGTGAAAGCCTTTAGGACTTTAAATAATTGCTTTGAAGAAAGTAAAGTTAATTTATCAGAATACCATCAACTTTCTCCGCACAAAATTGAGCAGGGTTCAGTTTGTTATGCTGATTGCTACGATAGTTGGTCTGGCGTCTGGCCTCACAGCAGTACTATTAAAAACCGCAGTACATCGGTTGCAACGGCTGGTAGAGAGCAATTCGATAAACCAATACAGCTTCTTGTTCTTTCCAGTACTAGGTTTATTAGCTACTGTATTTGTTGTTCGTCATTTTTTTGGTGGGGAATTTGAAAAAGGAATCGCTATGGTATTAAAATCTATTGCCGGGAAATCTTCTTTTATTCCCTTTAAACATACTTACCTGCATGTAATAACAAGTTCGTTAACAGTTGGACTTGGTGGCTCTGTCGGATTAGAAGCACCAATTGTAGCGACAGGTTCAGCAGTAGGCTCTAATGTTTCCCGCATCAGTGATTTGAATTACCAGGAACGGACTTTATTAATTGCCTGTGGTGCTGCGGCCGGTATTTCAGCAGTTTTTAATGCACCTATTGCAGGAGTAATTTTTGCAGTAGAAGTTTTATTGGTTGAAACCGTGGTTAGTTATTTTATTCCCCTTATTATTTCTTCTGTTGTTGGGGCATTATGTTCAAAAATTATTTTACAGGAAGCATCGCTTTTCAATTTTGTGTTAAAAGAAAACTTCGATTATAAAAATGTGCCCTATTATATCTTACTTGGTATTTTAGCAGGCTTTGTATCCCTTTACTATGCAAGAGCTTTTAAAGGAGCAGAAAAAAAGATACGGAACTGGAAAGTAAATGGCTATTTTAAAGCGATTATCGGGGGGCTGTTACTCCTATCTATTTTCTTTGTATTACCGCCATTATTTGGGGAGGGATACAATAGTGTGAAATTGGTAGCCAATGGTTCTCTTAGCTCCTTTTCAGACAACACCACTTTATTCACAAAACTTGGCGACAATTGGGCAATAATTGTTTTTACAGGTTTAATCGTATTATTAAAACCTATTGCTGCAGGTATTACAATCGGCAGCGGAGGCAATGGCGGAAACTTTGCTCCATCGTTGTTTACCGGATCTTTTTTAGGGTTTTTCTTTTCTAAAACATTAAACAGTACTTCATTGATAAAAATTCCCGAAGGTAATTTTAGCCTTGTTGGAATGGCTGGTCTGTTAAGCGGAGTGATGTACTGCCCTTTAACAG
>JBKJLR010000086.1:0-6389 GCA_046596865.1 Chitinophagaceae bacterium | reverse complement strand
CGTAGAAATAAGAACCCTGATGATGGTAGACAGCCTGGAAATGACGGATGAAGACAGGGACATAATTGTTCACCAGTGTAATAACTGTGATGAAAAACAGATTGTAATTACCCACGGCACTGACACGATGAGTGAAACAGCAAAAATTCTGGCCAAAAAAGTAAAAGATAAAACAGTTATCCTGACCGGCGCCATGATACCGATTAAGTTTGGTAGTAGTGATGGCCTTTTCAACCTCGGGAGTGCATTAGCTTTTGTTCAGACGCTACCTGCAGGAGTTTACGTAGCAATGAATGGTCGCTACTTTAATTGGGATAATGTGAGAAAAAATAAACAAACAGGGATGTTTGAAGAAGTGAAATAAAAGGTAAAATAAAAAGGAACAAATAATTTCACGAAGAAGAGCATGAAAGAGTTGTGCCCTTTATGGTCAACATAAGAATGAAACCATCCTAAAGTGATTTGGTTCTGTTTTCTGTTTCAAAATCATAAAAAATGTAGAAACAATTCCCCAACTCTTCTTTTTAAGGCAGTAAAATCAGGCGAAAATACTTTTGGCCCAATTATGTGAGACCGGTAAGTGATAACCAATTCATTTTTCACTTAAAACCAACAACATGAAAAAAATAAGCTTAAGCATTGCTTACAAATTCTTTCTCACATTTTTATTTACCGCAATGCAAATAGTGCTTTTTGCCCAGGATACCAGCAGCACCAGCCGCAGCACATCAGTAACTACAGAAACGACTACTACCAACGAATGGTATACTGAACCCTGGGTTTGGGTAGTTGGTGGTGCGGTTTTGATCATTATCCTTGTAGCTCTTTTACGGGGCAATTCATCCAAAGAAAAAGAAGTAACAAGAACCACCGTTATTAAAGATGACAGGTATTAAGTAATCGTTTTTTTTTCCGGATTATTACTCAGATATAAAAGAAAATGCCATTCAAACCATTGAATGGCGTTTTCTTTTAAGGAATAAAATTCTGCAGGTGGTTAAAAAATAGACATCTTTGAAGAATTAATTCTTTATGGCCACAAACCGGAAAGCTGCTGTTGGATTTATTTTTATTACACTGCTTATTGATGTAATGGGTTGGGGACTGATTATTCCGGTGATGCCCAAACTTATTTCCCAACTGAAAAATATTCCTGTTAATGAAGCTAGTGCTTATGGCGCCTGGTTGTTATCAGCTTATGCCATTACTCAATTTTTATTTGCCCCTGTTATTGGCAACCTGAGTGATAAATATGGAAGAAGACCTGTATTACTGAGTTCTTTATTGGGTTTTGGAATTGATTATATTTTTTTAGCCTTGGCGCCTACCTACGGCTGGTTATTTATGGGTCGCATTATTGCCGGCATTACCGGTGCCAGCTTCACTACTGCCACTGCCTACATTGCTGATGTAAGCACTGCTGAAACTAGAACAAAGAATTTTGGATTAATTGGTGCAGCGTTCGGATTGGGTTTTGTAATTGGTCCTGCATTGGGGGGATTACTGGCCGGGCTTGGAGTCAGGGCTCCATTTTATGCAGCTGCGGGGCTTTGTTTAGTGAATGCCTTGTATGGCTATTTTGTATTGCCCGAATCATTAAGCCAGGAAAATCGCCGGCCTTTTGAATGGAGAAGAGCTAATCCTTTTGGATCTTTGCAATTTTTAAGAAAAACTCCCGGCATTGGTGGCCTTGCTATTTCTTTCTTTTTAATTTATCTCGCTGCACAAGCGGTGCAGGGCAACTGGAATTTTTTTACCATCTACCGGTTTGGGTGGACAGAAGGAATGGTTGGTATATCGCTGGCTGTAGTTGGATTATTGGTAGGTGCGGTGCAGGCGGGGTTAACCAGAGTTATTAATCCCAAACTGGGTAACGAGAAAAGTATTTATCTTGGTTTATTTCTTTACACAATCGGGTTAGCGTTATTTGCTTTTGCAACAGAAGGATGGATGATGTTTGCATTTCTTGTTCCTTATTGTCTGGGTGGTATTGCCGGGCCATCTTTACAGGCCACTCTTGCACAACATGTACCGCCTAATCAGCAGGGAGAATTGCAGGGAGCATTAACAGGTTTAATGAGCCTTACTACCATCATCGGTCCGTTGATGATGAATAATTTATTTGCTTTTTTTACCGGCGAAAAGGCACCATTTCATTTTCCGGGTGTTTCGTTTTTACTGGCTGCGCTATTTATGCTGGGCAGCTTACTGATAGCATGGGTGGTTTTAAAAAAAGAAAGAATACCTGCTGCTATCTGACAGCTTCCTTCAATGCTTCTACATTTTTCTTCTCACTACCGATAAATATTTTTTCGTTGATGATAACAACGGGACGTTTCAAAAAAGTATATTCATCCAGAATGAATTGGCGGTAATCTTTTTCCTCCAGTTTTTTATCTTTCAATCCCATTTCTTTGTACTTCATAGCCCGGCGGCTGAATAATGCTTCGTAACTGCCAGCCATTTTTTTCATTTCATCTAATTGCATGGCTGTTATCTTTTCTTCTTTAATATTTTGCATGTCGAACCCACCCTGAGTTTGTCGAAGGGTATCGATTGCTGTTTCTTTGATGATAGCCTGGCAGGTAGTGCAGTTGCCCAGATGATATATTTTTTTCATACTTATAATTCTTTTTGTAATGGCTGTTATTGATGCCCAATGATATACCGTTGGTTCAATAAATTTTAAAATGCTTTACTTTGTGGCTCTTAATTACTACTATGGGCAAAGATGAAGTTTTCAGGGATGAAATAGAAAAGGCCAGTGATTTTAAATTTGGTGAAAATGTGGCTAAAGTGTTTGACGATATGGTGAACCGCTCGGTTCCTTTTTATGGGGAAATACAAAGGATGATGTCCGAACTGTCTGCGGAGTATGCTAAAGAGGGCAGTGATGTATATGACCTGGGTTGCTCCACGGGTGCCACCATGATTGGGATGGATACAATGGTAAACCAGAACATCCGTTTTATTGGTGTGGACGACTCACAGGAAATGCTGGATAAATGCAAATCAAAGCTGATGGAACTGGGCTTTTCCCGTCCCTACGAATTGCGTTGTGCTGATTTGGGACAAGGAATAAAAGTTCAAAATGCTTCTGTGGTTGTATTATGTCTCACCCTTCAGTTCGTAAGGCCAATTTACCGGGAGCAGGTATTAAAAAATATTTTTGATGGGCTGAATTCGGGCGGGGTTTTAATACTGGTGGAAAAGATACTGGCAGAAGAAAGTAATTTCAATCGTGACTTTATCAATTATTATTATAATTACAAACGCCGCAACAGCTACAGCGAAATGGAGATCTCACAAAAAAGAGAAGCATTAGAAAATGTGTTGGTCCCTTATAAATTAACAGAGAATATCACCCTGCTGCGGGATAAGGGCTTTGCTCACTGTGAAGTATTCTTTAAGTGGTATAATTTTGCGGGATTGATAGCGGTGAAAAAATAAAAAAAAATTTCGCCCAGAGCTAAAAGAGAGAAAGAGTTTGGATGCTTCGCATCCGTCCCCGCATTTCTCTATAAAAAATAAAATGCTTATGGAGGTAAATGAGATTACTGGTGAAATAATAGATGCTTCAATTAAAATTCACAAAGTTCTTGGACCAGGTTTGCTAGAATCAGTATATGAAGAAGTACTTCATTACGAGTTAACCAAAAGAGGTCTTTTATCTCAACGGCAGGTATCTTTGCCTGTATTGTACGAAGAAATTAAAATGGAATTAGGATTTCGATTGGACTTATTGGTAGAGGAGACCGTAATTGTAGAATTAAAATCAGTGGAAACGGTGACTCCATTCTTCAAGAAAAAATTACTTAATCATTTAAGACTTGCAAATTTAGAGGTTGGTCTTTTAATCAATTTTAATGAGGAGTTATTGAAAAATGGGATTACGAGGCTTTTTAATAACTATGCAAAATAAATACCCGCCACAGAGTTAAAAGAAAAGAAGTCTTTGGGATACAGATGCGAAGTATCCTCTTTCTCTCTTTTTCTCCGGACGATGAAAAAATACACTTCGCACAGAGGTAAAAGTGGAAAAGAGAAATACAGATGCGAAGCATCCTTTTTCTCTCTTTTTTCTCTGGGCGATAAAAAAATACACTTCGCACAGAGGTAAAAGTGGAAAAGAGAAATACAGATGCGAAGCATCCTCTTTCTCTTTTTTTTCTCCGGGCGATAAAAAATTTATCTCTTATATGGTTTCAACCGGCAATTTCTTCTTCAAGTATCGCAACTGGATATTTATTCTTTTTTACGCAGCCTTGTTCATCCCATCCTGGCCATTGTTTTCCCGGGAAAAATTTGGCAACTCTTATTATATACTGCCAATAAGCCTTGGTTTATTGATCACCTGCCTTGGACAGCTGATTCGTGGATTAACAATCGGTTTAGCCTATATCGTTCGGGGTGGCAAAGAAGGCAAACCCTATGCAGAAGGACTGGTAACCGAAGGGATTTTTAATCATTGCCGTAATCCATTGTATGTTGGAAATATTTTAATGCTGCTGGGTGTAGGTATTCTTGCTAACTCTTTGGTATATGTGGCAATTGTTATTCCTGTTTTTCTTTTTATCTACCAGGCCATTGTTTTAGCTGAAGAAAATTTTCTTCAGGGAAAATTCGGACAGGGCTTTGATGAGTACTGCAAAAAAGTAAACCGCTGGTTTCCTAACCTGAAAGGCATTGATAAAACTTTCGGTAGCATGCAGTTCAACTGGAAACGGTGGATATTAAAAGAACATACCACCCAGTTTATCTGGTTGATTGGTATTACACTTTTGCTGTTATTAAATTATCCGGAGCTAACGGGATATGATGAAAGATTGCGAAACATTCTAATTGGAGTTGTTCTTGGTATATTGCTCCTTATTTATATCCTTATTCGCTATCTCAAAAAGACGGGAAAATTCAAAGAGTAGCCACAAATTACATGGATAAGCTTCTATCGCTGCTTTCTTTGTATTCAATCTGTGAAAATCTGTGGCCAAAACCGCTTTAGCGGCTCTTTCCCGGCTTCGTAAACATTGCCCGGAAATTCTTGTTATTTTTGCTTGTCCTCCATAGCCTTGGCGACGGCGGATATAAAATTTGTGAGCTATGATTAAAACAGGTAACCCCATTATCAGCATTTATACCGAGATGACTCCCAACCCCGAGACCATGAAGTTTGTAGCCAACAAACTTTTATATCCTGGTAAGAGTATTGATTTTCCCGATGCAGACAGTGCAAAACCTTCACCGATGGCAACGGAGTTGTTTGGCTTTCCTTTTATCAAAGCGGTATTTATAGCCAGTAATTTTGTGACCTTGACAAAAGTTCCTGATATTGACTGGAATGATGCCATTCCTTCCATACGACAGTTTTTAAAAGAATACCTGGAAGAAGGAAAGGCTATCATCAATGAAGAAGAGTTGGCTGCTGTGAAACAGACAAGCAGCAATGAAGTATCGGCCGATGATGATGATGTCGTAAAAAGGATCAAAGAATTACTGGACAACTATGTTCGCCCTGCTGTAGAAATGGATGGTGGTGCTATTCAATTTAAAAGTTATGAAGCAGGAACGGTAAACCTTGCCATGCAGGGAAGTTGTAGTGGTTGCCCCTCATCAATGATTACGTTGAAAGCCGGCATTGAAGGTATGATGAAGCGAATGATTCCTGAAGTGAAAGAAGTGGTGGCGGAAGCAGAGTAATAAACAAAACTAAGATTATCAGGATTTAAATGATTAATAGGAAAGCGGCTGATGGCCGCTTTTTTTATTTGGCCACAGATTAGATGGTAATTATTTCAGTTTAGTATTTTCAAAATATAGGAAACAAAATCTGTGTTAATCTGCGGCTAAGTCTTTTTCCAAATCACATTTCTGTCTTTCAGATATTCCATCACAAAATCAAAACAGTTCTTATGCTTACCTACCAACTCAGGAGGGAAGACACCTTCTTCTTTAAATAATCCGCTGGCAATTAAATTAACGGCAGCTGTGCAGGTATAGCCCGTTGTTCTCGCCATTGAAGATGTTTTTGTTACAGCATCATAGCGGTCAAGCAGGTTATACTCAACCGTTTTACCTTCTCCTTTTATTAAAACTTTCATCACCGTAAATTCTTCTTCTTCCGGTTCAAGTTTCCATTGATTTAATAATAACCTGGAAGTAAAATCTAATGGAGAAATATCCACTTCGCCAAACCTGAGGGGAGCTGTATCAAAAAAACCTGCCTGTTGCAAGGCAACTATCAACTCAACATGCCCGGGATACCGCAGTGTTTTTTCCTTCATTTCAGGGATATGGCTCATTGTAAATATCAATGAACGCAGACCATCTGTATTAAAAGCTTCCAGTTCACCTATTGTATCAAAGTGAATCAATTCCGTTTCACTTAAAGC
>JBKJLR010000013.1:0-7282 GCA_046596865.1 Chitinophagaceae bacterium | reverse complement strand
CAATCATATCCGCAAGTAACCCTTTTTTTATACGGCCGATTTTTTCAGCATAACCAAATACTTCGGCGTTGATAGAGGTAGCTGATTTCAACACATCCAGTGGCTTCATTCCATATTTCACCATCAGTTCCATTTCTCTTGCATTATCCCCGTGCGTATATACCCCTACATCACCACCCATGCAAATAGTAACTCCGGCTTTTAATGCGAGGGCAAAACTTTTTTTCTTTTTTGTAATGCTCTCCGGTTCTGGATCAATGCCCTGCCTGACTGAGTCGTTTTGCCCTGCCTTTTTCCAACCCCTGTATTGCTGTATAGCATCACCTGCGGCAAGGGTGGGGCAGAGGGCCACTCCTTTTTCTTTCATTAATTTAAAAACTTCTTCCGTACCACCATCACCATGTTCTATAGTTGATACGCCAGCATTGATGGCTCTTATCATACCTTCCGGTGTAGTGGCATGTGCCACCGCCTTTCTTCCGCTGCTTAAAGTATTTTCCACCAGCCATTGCAATTCTAATTCACTAAAAGTGGGTCTTGCCTCCCCATTGGGACCATACCTGTAATCCGCATACACTTTAATAAGATCCGCTCCATGACCTATCTGTGAACGGATAGCTTTACTTAATTCTTCCAACCCGGTTACTTCCTCTGCGCCCTGTGGTAAATCAACATCAGGCGACTCGGATTTTGGACCATAGGTTCCTTTAGCAACAATAGCTCTTGTAGCCACAATCATTCTTGGTCCGGGTATTACTCCTTTCTCAATCGCTTTTTTCAAACCTGCATCGTCATACATGGCGCCTTCGGTACCCAGATCTCTGACCGTAGTAAAACCCGCCATTAATGTTGCTTTGGCATGATTTACTGCTCTGGCAGTCCGTTCCGCTCTTGATTCTTTCAGCACCTGGTCATCCCAACTTGTTTCATTATAAGGATGAAGAAACAGGTGAGAATGGCCTTCAATCAATCCCGGTAATAATGTATACCCTTTTAGTTCAATGATCTCTGTTCCACCGGGTAATTTGAATAGCATGGCCCCGGCCTGCTCGATTTTGTTATTTTTTAGCAGCACCACCCAGCCGGTCTGCATGGCAGCACCATCAAAAACTCTATCTGGTTTTAATAAAATGTATTTATCCGTGGTTTGTGCAAAAGAAAATATAGATGTTGCGAAGAACCAGGTAATCAGAAAAATTTTTCTCATGAGAATTGAATTAATTATTGGAAAGCACATCTGCATACTCAGGTTTCTTTTAAAAACAGCAGCAGTAAAAGGGCAATGCGGAATGATTTTTATATTATTAGCTCTTGCAAATTCAACAGCATGGTGTACTAACTGGTATCCCACATTTTTACCTTTGAGGTTATCACTCACTTCAATATGTTCAAGTATAATTTTATGGTCGGTGGGCCTGGTGTAGGTCATTTGAGCCTGTATGTTATCCATTTCACCGACAAAAAAGAACCTATTGTTGCCATTTTGTTTGTGTTGTGTCAGCATGGTATGGAAGTTACTTGTTGAGGTTCCTGAAATACATATCCGTGAACAACGGATCTATTTTATTATAAAATGAAATAAGCAAGGTTATTTTTTTTTTGATTCTTGGATATTGGTCAACTATTTCCCAGAAACCAGTGGAAGGGCTAAAGATATTTTGAGCAAAAGTATTAATGTCGTTCTCCATCCCTGATAAAGAATATTGGGTAAGGAACCCTTTTTTGCAAAGCGATGTATCAAGGTCTTGTGATGATTGATTATTACGAATTGCTCCGACACCGTTTTCCGGGTCGTTATAATCAAAGCCGGGGATGTTGGATTTTTTCCAGTCATCTTCATCTATAAATGAAGGATGATTTCTGTACAGGATACTGGAATATTCATGATGAAAAGTTTGTTCAAGATACAAGTCCGAATAACCCAATGCTGTTCCATTATTGGTCAGGTACAGGGCATCAGTAGAATTGGTGCCGCCGTAGCCCACATCATAAAATTTCATGGTTTTAAGAAAGTAAACAATCTTTAAGTCGTTTTGAATTGCTCCAGCCGGATATTTGCTGAGTGCTTTCACAATAATAGCGTTGCTTCGATTGATTTCTGAAGAAGCTATTTGTTCACCTCTTGCAGTTATAGGTGCTGCTTGCCAGGAGTCAGGGAAAATGGCAGGGGAGTAATTGAAACTAACAAAAACATTTCTTATGGTAGTATCAGCCGGGTTGATGCGGGAATAAGTGTAAAGGCTGATAAAAGAAAAAGCAATTGTTACAAATATCTTCATATCATATAAAGGCTCTTAAGTTGCGTAGTACTATGTAAATCTAAAAATAATTAGTGAATCTTGTCTTTTTGCCTTTATATTTGTGCTGAAATGAAACAACAAATTAACAATTCATGGTGGTGGCATTCAACTCTAGCGGGGCTGTAATGTTATAACTATATTTGTTCAATAATATTCAGGCCCCGACAGTGTTCGGGGCTTTTTAATACCCCCAGGGACTAAAGAGGTTTTAGTAAATTAAGTTTGAACCTTTTTTGATGAGGTTGGATATGACTTTTTAATTTTTTTTTAATTATAAAATTAATTTCCTTTTTAGGGAACGTTGGTATGAGGAAAATTGAAATTAATACAACCTGTAAAAGAATGCTGGCGGATGTGTTTACGCCGGTTGGTATTTACCTGCGGCTGAGGGACAGATTCAGGGATACCATTTTATTGGAGAGCACTGACCATCATTCTTCAGAGAACAGCTATTCCTTTATTTGTATCAATGCCATCGGTGGAATGGAGATAAGCTCCGCCGAAAAGGTTGAATTTAAATTGCCGGGAGAAAAAACGGAAAAAGTGACTTTGAAAAACACCAATGAAGTGCCGAAGCTGCTTTGGAACTTTATGCAGAAGTTTGATATACAAAAAAGCGAAACGAAGGAAGCTAAGTTTGCGCAGGGATTGTTTGGGTACACTACTTATGATGCAGTAAAGTTTTTTGATACGGTTCAACTCACCTGCAGCCCTTCTCCACACGATGGAGAAAGGGAAGCTATTCCTTTAATGAGGTACAGGCTTTATCAATATGTAATTGCAGTCAATCATTTTAAAGATGAATTATTTATTTGTGAGAACAAAATAAATGGAATTGAAAGTGATGTAATTATTGTAGAGTCATTGATAAGAAGTAAGGATGTTCCTGTTTATCCATTTTGTACAAAGGGTGAAGAAACTTCTACCATGAGTGATGAAGCATATAAGGAAATAGTGAAGAAAGGTATCGCCAGTTGTCACCGGGGGGATGTTTTCCAGATTGTATTAAGCAGAAGATTTCAGCAAAAATTTATTGGCGATGAGTTTAATGTATACCGGGCTTTGCGGAGTGTGAATCCCTCACCATACTTATTTTTCTTTGATTATGGTGATTACAAATTGATGGGTTCGTCTCCGGAAGCACAGTTGGTTATTCAGGATGGTAAAGCCGTTCTTCATCCTATTGCCGGCACCTATAAAAGGACGGGTGATGAGGAAGCCGATAAACAGGCGACAGAAGAATTATTAAAAGACGCAAAAGAAAATGCAGAGCATGTAATGCTGGTGGACTTAGCGAGAAATGATTTAAGCCGTTTATGTGATGAAGTGGAAGTTACACATTACCGGCAGGTGCAATATTTTTCGCATGTTATACATCTTGTAAGTGAAGTCACTGGGAAGGTTCGGGAAGGAAGCAACCCATTTGAATTGGTGGCTAAAACTTTTCCAGCCGGCACATTGAGCGGGGCACCTAAATTCAAAGCCATAGAATTGATTGATTCGTATGAACCTGCAGCCAGAAGTTATTATGGCGGTGCTATCGGCTTTATTGGTTTTGATGGCAGTTGTAATCATGCCATTATGATTAGAACTTTTTTGAGCCGGAATAATACATTGACGTATCAGGCTGGTGCAGGAGTGGTGGCAGCGAGTAATCCGGAGAAAGAGTTGCAGGAAGTGAATAATAAATTGGGTGCATTGAAGAGGGCTATTGGGTTAGCCCAGGAAATTTAATTTGGGTGATAGCGAATGGTTCATTGTTCATAGCCGGACGATAACCAAAAGCCCTCAACCATAAACTATGAACTATTTAAGTATGAAGATTCTTGTTTTCGATAATTATGATTCGTTCACTTACAATCTTGTTCATTTGGTGGAGAAGATTACGCATATTAAAGTTGACGTTTATCGTAATGACCAGATTGCGTTGGAGAAAGTGCAGGAGTACGATAAAATTATCTTATCTCCGGGCCCGGGTATTCCGGAAGAAGCTGGATTGTTATTGCCATTAATAAAAGAATATGCTGCTACTAAATCTATACTGGGTGTTTGTTTGGGTCACCAGGCAATTGGTCAGGCCTTTGGTGGTAAGCTTATAAACCTTTCAACTGTTTACCATGGGGTGGCAACGGAGATAGGAGTCGGGAGTCAGGAGTCGGGAGTAAAGAGTCCTTTATTTCAAGGACTGCCAGATAGAATTGAAGTAGGACGGTATCATAGCTGGATAGTAAGTGATGAAAATTTCCCGGATGAATTGGAAGTGACAGCAAGGGATGAGAATAATTATATTATGGCATTGCAACATAAAAAATACGATGTGCAGGGAGTACAGTTTCATCCGGAAAGTATATTGACACCGGATGGAGAAGCTATTTTGAGAAACTGGTTGAAGAAATAGCCAGAGAGGCACAAAAACATGGAGTAGCACGGTGCTATTATCTGTGAGCCTCCGTGTACTTTGTGTCTCTATGTTTCAAAAAAATAAACGATGAAAAAGATTTTACAATATTTATTCGAACACAAAACCTTGTCGAAAGAACAAGCAAAAGAAGTGCTGGTGAATATCGGCAAGGGCAATTATAATGAACATGAAGTAACAGCCTTTATGACGGTCTACCTGATGCGGAGCATTACCATTGAAGAGCTGCAGGGTTTCCGGGATGCATTGCTGGAGTTATGCGTAAAAGTAGATTTGAGTGAGTATGATTCGATTGATATTGTTGGCACAGGCGGTGATGGTAAAAACACTTTCAATATTTCTACGCTGGCTTGTTTTATTGTTGCTGGTACGGGACAAAAGGTAGCGAAACACGGTAACTATGGTGCTTCCTCAATAAGTGGTTCATCGAATGTGATGGAGCAGCTGGGATATAAATTCAGTAATGATAATAATAAACTTAAAAAAGAAATTGAACAAGCCAATATTTGTTTTTTGCATGCGCCATTATTTCATCCGGCATTGAAATCGGTAGGCCCGATACGTAAGAACCTTGCTATGCGGACATTTTTTAATATGCTGGGACCGATGGCGAATCCTGCGCATCCCAAATACCAATTGGTGGGTGTGTATAGTTTGGAGATGGCACGAATATACAATTACATGTTACAGCAAACGGGAAAAGCATTTACTATTATCCATAGTTTGGATGGCTATGATGAAATCTCACTGACCAATGATACCAAAGTGATAACCAATGAGGGTGAGAGAATAATGACACCTGAGCAATTGGGTAAACGAATGGTATCGGCGCAGGATATTAGTGGCGGAAATAGTGTAGAAGAGGCTGCAAAGATTTTTACGACTATATTAAAAGGAGAAGGGACATGGGCACAGAATGCGGTGGTTTTGGCCAATGCAGCAATGGCATTAGATTGCACCGGTAATTTTATAAACTATGATGAGGGGTATAATGTGGCAGTCGAAAGTTTGGAGAGTGGAAAGGCGAATGATTGTTTGATAAAATTAGTGAGCTTCCAATGATTTCAGCGTCTGCAAATTCTCGGAGTCTTGTCATTTCGACGAAGGAGAAATCTCAGAGAATTTGACAATCGGTTGTTCAGTGTCTTCGAGATGCCTCGTTCCCCGGCATGACAAGACCCTGATAGTTTGGTGATTCAATACTAATTCGAAATTGATAAGATGGATATTTTAGAAACAATTGTTGCGGCGAAAAGAAAAGAAGTGGAAAAGCTCAAACCGATGAGTAGCATCGAAAGGTTTGAAAAGGATGGATTTTTCTGGCAGGTAAGAAACCGGTCGTTAGTACAAAGTTTATTGCTGCCCGGCAACACTGGCATTATTGCAGAGTTTAAAAGAAAAAGCCCCAGCAAGGGTTGGTTTAAAACCAAAGAACTGGAAGTGGAACCGGTTGTTGCAGCCTATAATAAAAGTGCAGCAGGGATTTCGGTGTTGACAGATGATGAATTCTTTGGTGGTGATCTGGATGATCTGATACAGGCAAAAGTAGTAACGGATATTCCGGTACTTCGCAAAGATTTTATTATTGATAGATGGCAGATAGCAGAAGCAAAGGCATTTGGAGCTGATGTGATTTTATTGATTGCTGCTTGTTTATCAGTAACGGAAGTAAAGGAACTTGCCACTTACGCAAAAGGCATCGGGCTGGAAGTATTACTGGAAATTCATAACGAGAAAGAACTGGAACATATTTGTGAGGAAGTTGATATGGTAGGGGTGAACAACCGTAATTTAAAAACTTTTGAAGTAAGTATTGAAAATTCGCTGAACCTGATCGGTAAAATTCCGGGGGGCAAACCCGCGATTGCGGAAAGTGGTATCAGCAATGTGGAAACAATTAAGCAATTAAGAGAGGCAGGATTTAAAGGGTTTTTAATTGGCGAGACTTTTATGAAGGAGGAACAACCCGGCAAGGCATTTGAAGATTTTATAAATAATTTAAACCAAAAATAATGAACATTAAGGTTTGTGGTATCACTGAAATGAAACAACTGCAACAGTTAGACGGTCTGGATATTGATTTTGCAGGATTAATATTTTACAAAGAATCTCCCCGCTATATCGGCGATAAGATCTATAAAAAGGAATTGAAAGCTGCGGATTTTGATTTAAAGAAAGTGGGTGTGTTTGTAAACCCGGAAATGATTGATGTGCTGGATGCCATAGATGATTTTGGCCTTGATGCCGTACAACTGCACGGCGATGAAACTCCTGAAATGTGTGAAGACCTGAGCAGTGAGGTGGAAGTGATAAAAGCTTTTAGGGTGACGGATGGTGTGGATATAGATAAACTCGTTGCTCCTTATGATGAGGTTTGCGATTATTATTTATTTGACACCGGTGGATTGAAAGAAAGTTTTGGGGGCACTGGCAAACAATTTGACTGGACATTGCTTTCCAAATCAAAAATTGAAAAGCCTTTCTTTTTAAGTGGCGGAATTGGTCCGAATGATGCGCTGAAAGTAAAAGCTTTCAAGCATCCCGATTTTTTTGGAGTGGATAT
>JBKJLR010000012.1:0-5554 GCA_046596865.1 Chitinophagaceae bacterium | reverse complement strand
CCCACCCCATCCCCCAATACCAAAGAAATAGTGCTGCCTTTCCGTATTTTGGTACCGGTAGCAATAGATTGTCCGTTGTAGTGCTGTTCCAATATCGCATTCTTTGCAAAATCTGGTTTGAAAGTAGTGTCGCCTATTTTCAAATCCATATTCTTTAATACCATCTCAGCATTACGATAACTATAGCCGATCAGGTTTGGCATTTCTACTAAAGGTGGCACGGCCCGGCTAATTATAAGAAAAACGGTTCGGTTTGATTTCACCACCTCATCAGCATCAGGAAGTTGCCGGATAACCGTCAACGGCTTTACCGTATCAACATAAACAGAATCCTGGATCTCTACATCAAACCCGGCTTTCTTTAATATTTTTTTGGCCTCCTCATAATTTTTACCAGTAACGGATGGCACGGTACCTGCTTTACCATGACCGGTAATCCATTTCAAAGAAAGAAGTATAATGGAGAAAATGCCTAATGCCAGTAAAATACCGACCAGGAAGTTTAGCCATAAAGGACGATTGGTGATAAATTTGAACATTCTTTAAATTATAAGTTATCAATCAGCACAACTGCTTATTCACTAAAACATTCCAGAATCAATTTAGTGTAAAATTCTTTCAAACTCCACCCCATCACTTTTACCTGCTGCGGCACAATGCTGGCTTCACTCTGACCCGGGATAGTATTTACTTCCAGCATATAGGGTGTATCTTCTTCTTCGTTGTAAATAAAATCGATCCGGACTACACCCTTGCAATTAAATATTGAATAAATTTTCCTGGCAGCATTTCTAATTTTATCTGCCATCACTTCCTCCACAACGGCCGGGGTGGTTTCGGTTGACTTACCCTGGTATTTGGCTTCAAAATCAAAAAAAGCTTTATCATCATGTGCTTTTACTTCTGTAAGCGGCATTACAATAATATTTCCTTTTGTTTTAAAAACACCGACGGTAAACTCTCTTCCTTTTATCATCTCTTCTACCAGGACCTGGTCGTCCTCTTTAAATGCCTTTTCTATGGCGAACCCCAATTCATCTGAAGGAGTGTTCACTTTCGACATCCCAATACTGGAACCGCCGTTATTTGGTTTGATAAAAACAGGGAATTTTAATGTACTGGTTATTTCGTCCGGACTGCCAAAATTGTTCTTTATCAACATCACTGATTTTGCTACAGCGATACCTGCCATTCCTGCCACCGCTACTGCATATCGTTTATTAAAAGTGATTGCCGAAGTGGCCGCATCACAGCTTGTATAAGGGAGTTTCAATGTATCAAAATAGCCCTGTAGTTTTCCATCCTCACCGGGGGTACCGTGCATCCCGATAAAAGCGGCATCAAAATCTATTTTTTGGTTATCTATCTGGAGGGAAAAATCGTTCTTATCAACCTCCAGTTTACGACCATCCGTCAATTCATAAAACCAGCCTTGCGGATTAATGTCGATCTTATAGACATTAAAAAGGTTTCTATCCAGATTGTTGTCAATCGTAACAACACTTTTGTAGGAAATTACAGCTTCGCCTGAAAAACCCCCGGTCACAAGAGCTATGTTTTTCTTCATCGTTGTAGTGTAGTAGGTTTTGTTCCTGCTGTGGCAAGACTTAATATGCAAATATTAGAGAAAAAATTAAGATGCCCAACGGGTTGAAGATAAGTTTAAAAAAGCTTTACCATTTGAAACAGCTATAGTTACCTTCTATTTCTTCCAGCACATTCGGTAAAATGAGGAACTGATAAGATAAGTAAAGTCTGTACGAAAGAGGATGATAATAATAAAGGTGAAGGCCGTTTCTCCTTCACCTTTTTACGACGGGAAATATCACCCGCCACTGTTTGGGCAGCTTTCACTGCTTTTATATCACTACGATATACATGTAAGGTATCAAATTTTATTCCGGAAACTCCTGAAGCCAAAAAAAATTTATGCACACAGCATCACAATCATATATGCAGCTTCTCTTTTTTCGCCAGTAACTGATCCACAGTTTCCTGGTACATTTCGTCTGGTACACAGCAGTCAACCGGGCAAACAGCAGCACATTGAGGCTCTTCATGAAAACCCTGGCATTCTGTGCATTTATTGGGAGTAATATAATAGGTATCTACGGCGACCGGGGCATTTTTCTGATCAGCATCCACCACTGTTCCATCCAGAAGGGTGAAAGAGCCTTTTACAGAGGTGCCATCGGTAATGGCCCACTCTACCCCACCTTCATAGATGGCATTGTTTGGACACTCAGGTTCACAGGCACCACAGTTAATACATTCATCCGTTATCTTAATAGCCATAATAATTTAATTGATCGGTTCAGAGTTAATTTTGCGAAAATAAATTATTGGAATGAATTTACAACATCGTATTGATTTATTAGTTCAGCTGGGGCAATATATTTTATCTGGAAACACTGAATGGCTGGCCGCCAAAGAAAAGGCCGGCTACGAAAATGGCTGGTTCATTCCCGCATTTGTAGAAATAGCTACTCAAAACATTGCACTCCAGTTCTTGCAAAAAGAGAAACTGGAAAACCTGGCCCTTTTTTATCAACTACCATCTACTAATCACAATCCACAAACTGTTGGAATAATAATGGCCGGCAACATTCCCCTTGTGGGTTTCCATGATTTTCTTTGCGTTTTTATCAGTGGTCACAAAGCTATAATCAAACCTTCGTCCAAAGACCAGGTACTTATTAAACATTTAATAGAAAAATTAACACAATGGGATGCGGAAATTAAAAACCTGGTTGAATTTTCAGAGATGCTAAAAGGTTGCGATGTATACATTGCCACCGGCAGTAATAATTCATCCCGTTATTTTGATTATTATTTTGGAAAATATCCCAGCATTATCCGGCGAAACAGAACCTCCATAGCAGTGCTTAACGGTGAGGAAAGTAAGGAAGCATTGCAAAAATTGGCTGATGATGTTTACTTGTATTTTGGGTTGGGTTGCCGTAATGTGACGAAAATTTATGTTCCTGCCAACTACGATTTTATTCCACTGCTGGAAGCTTTCAAAAAATATAATCACCTGGCCGATCATCATAAATACAAAAACAATTACGATTATAACCTGGCACTCCACCTGCTCAATAAAAAGTATTATATGACCAATGGCTCCATTTTGCTAATAGAAGAACCGGGGCTTTTTTCACCCATTAGTCAACTGAATTACGAATTTTATAAGGGCAATGACGAACTGACACTGAAATTGCCGGCGGCACAAGAATTGCAATGTATTGTTGGCAAAAGCTTTGTGCCATTTGGTGAAACACAAAGTCCATTAATCGGTGACTATGCAGACGGCGTGGATACACTTGCGTTTCTAACCAGGTTATAGACAAGGTGGATAATTCAGTGAACCAGGGTATTTCATTTCCCCGTAAATCATAGTACTTTTATGAAACAAAAGAAGTACGAAAAGCTTGGTAAAGGATTTGTTAAACTAATTCATTGGCAATCAATTATACCATCTGCATCGTTACTTTGTATAACAACAAGGAATTTTGAAAACAATTATCACATCCGGTAGCTCTGAGTTTATCAAAGGATCGGGTTTTAAATCTGAGAAAATATGAAATGGAAACAAATTATGCTGATAGTCGGGATCAGTGCAGTATCAGCAGTAACCAGTGTGTGGGTCTATGGTAAAATAAACAGTAAAGAACCTGTGTTTTCACAGACAGCTAATGGCAATGTTCCTGCCAATTATGCGGGTTATTTTGACAACCCAACCGGGGCCGGTGAGCCGATTGATTTTACCAAAGCTGCGAATACCGCGGTGCCAGCTGTAGTTCATATCAAAACAAAAATCTCCGCTAAAAAAGTAAATAACCAGCTTCCCCGCAATAAGGGTAACACTATGGAAGATCTGTTTGAAGATTTCTTCAACAATAATTCCGGGCCGAGGATGCAACAGGAACAACGGGCATCTGGCAGTGGGGTTATCATCAGCGATGATGGCTATATAATCACCAATAACCATGTGGTATCTGACGGCGGACAAGGTGTGGCAGATGAAATTACCGTTACACTTAGTAATAAAAAGGTTTATAAAGCAAGAATAATCGGGAAAGATCCGAGTAGTGATATTGCCGTATTGAAAATTGATGGTACCGGATTTCCATTTTTATTGTATGGCAATTCAGATAATGTGAAACTTGGGCAGTGGGTGCTGGCAATTGGTTATCCACTAACATTAGAAACAACTGTTACCGCAGGTATCGTAAGTGCAAAAGGTAGAAATATTGGTATCAACCAACGGCAAAGTCAGACCCCGATTGAGTCTTTTATTCAGACAGATGCAGCTGTAAACCAGGGTAACAGCGGTGGTGCCCTGGTAAGTACCGACGGGCAGCTGATAGGCATTAACTCTGCTATTTATGCGCCGAACGGAACCTACGCCGGTTATTCATTTGCCATCCCGGTCAACCTGACGAAAAAAATAGTAAACGACCTGATTAAATATGGCGATGTAAAAAGGCCATACCTGGGTGTGCAGGTAGCTGAAGATAAATATGATGCAGGCGATGGCGCCCATGTAGGTTCAGTTGCTAAAGACGGTGCCGCCGCTACTATCGGTTTGCAAAAAGGTGACATTATCACCAAAATAAATGATGCTGCTATATATTCCTGGACAGAGCTACAAGCAACTATTTCTTCTTATAATACAGGAGAGAAAATAAATATTACATACAAAAGAAATGGTAAAGAATATACCACGGCCGCCACATTAACTGCGAAGACAGGGACTTATGACCAATTAGCTACAACCAGTATTGGCG
Source organism: Chitinophagaceae bacterium (assembly GCA_046596865.1). Taxonomy (GTDB): domain Bacteria; phylum Bacteroidota; class Bacteroidia; order Chitinophagales; family Chitinophagaceae; genus JJ008. The sequence continues at coordinate 764 of JBKJLR010000012.1, read as the reverse complement.
ATAAACTAGGTGCTGACTTAGAAACATTAGATCCCAAGAAAGCATTGACTTATGAAGTGGAAGGTGGCGTACTAGTAAAGAAAATAAAAGCTGGCGGTGCGTTTAGTAAAACAAAAATGGAATCTGGTTTTATCATTACCAGTGTGAATGATATCGACATTAGTAGTATTGAAGAGTTGAACCAGGTTATAAAAAGCCTGAAAGGTGAAACTATATATCTCCAGGGAATTTATACGGATGCAAATGGAGTGTACCGGTATCCGCTTAATATGGAAGATATGCCATAATACAAATGTGATGATGAGCTGATATGCAAATGTGCAAATTAAAAGGCCGCTTCGAAAAGAAGCGGCCTTTTATTTTGAGATAAACACGACGAAACTTTTACTTTTCATACACCAAATATTCCCATCCCTGCATTTCAAAACTTTTCTCCGTAGTAAAATCATTAGCCGCACCGGAAAAAACATTCTTGTAAGTTCCCGTAATAGTTGAATCCATTATATCAAACCGCAAGCTTTTAGGTCCTGATAGATTTAATACAACCAGGACTTCCTTACTTCCATTCTTACGCAGGTAAGCAAAAACATTTTGAGGATCGCTGGTTTTAATACGGAATGTTTGTACCGCCGGATCACCTGCCCGAAGGGCCGGGTTGTTCGTCTTTAGATTCAATAAGGTTTTATAAAAATCATGCAAGGAATTTTATAAAACCTTATTGAATCTAAAAACGGACAACCCGGCCCTTCGGGCAGGTGATCCGG
>JBKJLR010000376.1:0-6067 GCA_046596865.1 Chitinophagaceae bacterium | reverse complement strand
GGGATAAGTGAGAATTTTTTAATAAAAGATAATACAGCCATGATTATTGCAATCAACCAAAATACGGCCATGGGCCAGGTATCTTTTGTAAGAATATCATTCTGAAAATGACTGGGAACTTTTATAGCTATTATTATAATTCCAGCCAGTAAGAGAACTGGGTAAATAAACTGTGCATTAACATAAGGAACTTTAAATTTACTTACTGGCTTATCCTTTCGTTGCTGCAAAACAAGAATACCGCCGCAAACCAGCACAAACGCAAACAAAGTACCTATACTGGTTAGTGATAATACCTGGTTAAGATTTAAAAACAAAGCTGGAATAGCCACAACGAATCCGGTAAGTATGGTTGAAAAAGATGGTGTGCCATATTTTGGATGAATTTTTGAGAATACTTTTGGTAATAACCCATCCCGGCTCATACTCATCCAGATTCTTGGTTGCCCCAATTGGAAAACCAATAATACACTTGCCGTAGCGATAATAGCACTTACTGCCACGATGCCGGAAATAAATTTCAACCCTCTTTCATCAAACACCATAGCCAGTGGATCTGCAACATTTTCAAATTTCGCATAGCTGACCATACCCGTTAATACTAATGCAAGCGCAACATAAACAACAGTGCAAATGAGTAATGAATAAATCATTGCCTTTGGTAAATCTCTTTGTGGATTCTTACATTCCTCCGCCGTAGTGGAAATAGCATCAAAGCCGATATAGGCGAAGAACACTGCCGATACTCCTTTCATAACACCTCCAAAACCATTGGGTGTAAAAGGTGACCAGTTATCCGTATTTACATAGTAAGCTCCCAAAACAATTACAAAGAAAATAACCACCAGCTTTATTATAACCATCAGATTACTGGCAGAACGGGATTCTTTAATACCCCGGAATACAATATATGTGATCAGGGCAACAATCATCAGGGCGGGTATATCCATAATTATACGAAACCCAAAAAGCTGAGGAGCATCTGTCCATGCAGAAACCTGATCTGGCAAACCTTCCGTAAAACCCCTTTTCGCAGTCATATAATCCATCGTCATCCAGTCAGGGATATGTAAACCGGCCTTCGACATCAGGTTCGTAAAATATTCACTCCAGGAAATAGCAACAGCAATATTTCCGATGGCATATTCCATTAATAGATCCCAACCGATTATCCAGGCAAATATTTCGCCGAAGGCAACATACGAATAGGTATAAGCACTTCCCGAAACAGGAACCGTAGAAGCAAACTCTGCATAGCACAAGGCAGCGAATCCGCAGGCAATGGCGGTAAAAATGTAAAGAAAGACTACTGCGGGGCCTCCATTAAATGCTGCATTACCAATGCCGCTGAAAATACCGGCTCCAATAATAGCTGCCACACCGAAAAAAGTGAGATCCCTGACACCGAGAACTTTTTTTAACCCGATAGAATGCCCGTCACCAAGTCCTGATTCTGCTTCCTGAAGGACATGCGAAATAGATTTCTTGCGGAAAAGTTGATTTGCCATTACAGTTGATTTTGGTAAGGTTAAAATAGGCAAAAAAACGGAAGTAGCGAAGGAAGTTTCCGCACAAATCAGTGCTCCCGTTTAATAAGGAAATGGGCCAGCTCTTTCAATGGCTCTTTTCTCCTGGACAATACCGCTATATCATCAAGATGTATAAGGGCTTCATCCAAATACTTATTCTTTAATTGAAGGGCCCACTCATCCACTTTGCAGTCATGAAATATTTGTAATACTTTTTCTACCCGATAGCTATCGGGTTTATCAGCCACATTATTGGCTATAAGATTTTTTAATTCTTTTTGCTGAGTAACAGATGATGATTCAAAAGCATGCAGCAACAAAAAAGTTTTTTTATTGGCTAAAATATCGCCGCCTACCTGTTTACCGAATTTCTGAGGGTCACCAAAAGCATCGAGATAATCATCCTGCACCTGGAAGGCAATACCCAATTTTTTTCCAAACTCATATAATAGATGTTGATTTCTTTCTCCTGCTCCACCCAAAATGGCCCCGGTTTGCAAACTTGCAGCCAGTGCAACTGATGTTTTCAGTTCTATCATCTTCAGGTAGGATTCAAAGTTCACCGTATCCATTTTCTCAAAATCCATATCCATCTGCTGACCTTCACAAACTTCTTTAGCGGTTTTATTGAAAAGATGAAGAATGGACTGGAGATATCCGATACTTATTTTATTCAGTTCTTCATACGCCGTTACCAGCATTACATCACCGGCAAGCAAAGCCGTATTCTCACCATATTTAGTATGGACTGTTTCCAAACCACGTCGCAGTGGAGCTTTATCCATGATGTCATCATGTATCAATGTGAAGTTGTGGAAAAGCTCAATAGCAGTTGCCACATGCCATGCATCTTGTTTGACTTCATCAAAAAGTTCATTCCCCATCAGGCAAAGAACCGGGCGGATTCTTTTTCCACCCAATTTCAGAAAATACTCATTGGGGTCATATAGCGAAGCAGGCGCAGCAGGGAAATGCCGTTTGTCAAAGTGTATAGCGAATTTTTGTGATAGAAGTTCGAAACTTTGCATAATACGAATATATTCTCGCAGAGAACACAGGGTTCGCTGAGGTTAATAATTATTTACAATTCTTTTGATACCATTTTTAAGTAACACTTCATGAAAGTTAATCATTAAAGCCACTGTCAGCTTAGTGAGTTTAAGATAAGTAATAAGTTTTTTAAAATGTACCGGAGGAACAATTTCAAGTGACTTCAGCTCCACTATAACTTTATACTCTACAATCAAATCAGCCCTAAAACCAATTTCCATCTTAACTTCCTCAAATACCACCGGAATGCCCTGCTGCCTGCTTACCTCAAGCCCTCTTTTTCTTAGCCGGTAATATAACACTTCTTCGTAAACTGACTCAAGCAACCCCGGCCCCAATTCCCGATGAATGTAAATAGATTCTTCAATAATGATTGATGTAATATCATTTATCTCCATAAAAAATTTATGTATTTTCTCTGCGTCCTCCGTGACCTCTGCGTGAAATCACTTTTTCTTTTTCCCTTTTTCTTTTCCCGGTTTTTCGGAAGCAGACTCTTCCGTCACTACCCACTCATAATCCAGTTGCCGTTTGATAAGATTTGCCGCCACCACTTTTATCATCACTTTATCCCCCATGTTGAATTTCTTACCGCTTCTTTGTCCCACTAAACAATAATCAGTTTCTACATGACGAAACTCATCATATTCCAGCAAACTGTTCAAACTAACTAATCCTTCACATTTATGAGCAATGGTCTCCACCCAGAAACCGAAACTGGCAACCCCACTGATCACTCCTTCAAAATCTTCTCCCAGGTAATTCTTCATGTACTGTACCTGCTTGTATTTGTTCGCAGCCCGTTCAGCTTCCATAGCAGCCCTCTCTCTTTCACTGGTATGCTTGCATTTTTCTTCCAGCTTTTTATCGGGATTAATTTTATTATTTAATACATCTTCCAATATGCGGTGTACCTGCACATCAGGATAACGCCGGATAGGAGAAGTAAAATGACAATAATGTTCAAAACCTAAACCATAGTGGCCGGCATTTTCCGTAGTATACTTCGCTTTTGACATGGTGCGGATGCCTAACTGTTCCAGCACATGCTGCTCAGGTCTTCCATGCACATCCTTTAAAAGCTGATTAAAGGATAAAGTAATTGCTTCTGGGGAAGAAGTATCGAATTTATGACCGAACTTTTTAGCAAATGCCGCAAATGGAAGCAATTTTTTCTCATCCGGGTCATCGTGGGTGCGATAAGGAAATGGCAGGGGTTTGCTATTTATTTTAATTTTTGAAATATTTTCTGCCACGGTACGATTGGCTAACAGCATAAATTCTTCAATCAGCTGATGAGCCTCTTTACTTTCTTTTATCATGATACCAATCGGATCACCCTTTTCATCCAGTTTAAAACGTACTTCCTGCGAAGAGAAATTGATGGCCCCGTTATTAAACCGTTTCATCCTTAATTTTTGGGCCAGGTCATTTAATATCAACACCTCTTCCGCATATAAACCAGTTTTATTTTCTATTGTTTCCTGCACCTCTTCATATGTAAACCGATGATCGGAATGAATCACTGTTTTTCCCAGCCAGTATTGTTTTACTTCGGCTTTTGGTGTTATCTGGAAAATAGCAGAGAAAGTCAGTTTATCTTCTTTTGGTCTTAGCGAACAAAGAAAATTGGAAATATGCTCTGGCAACATCGGGTTCACTCTATCCGGAAGATAAACAGAGGTAGCCCGGTGGTACGCTTCTTTATCTAATGCAGTAGAGGGTTCCACATAGTGGCTCACATCAGCGATATGAATACCAATTTCATAATTGCCAGTTTTAAGTTTTCGGAATGAAATAGCATCATCAAAATCTTTTGCATCAGCCGGGTCAATGGTAATGGTAAATATTTCTCTCACATCATTTCTATTTTTTATTTCTTCGTTTGAAATAGTATCCGGTATCCGGGCAGCCACTTCCAACGCTTCATCAGGAAATTGCAAGGGAAAGCCAGCCTCCAGCAAAATTTCTTTCATAGCCGCATCATTGCTGTTCTCTGCGTCCAATACCGATACCACCTCACCAACAGGTCGCTTGCCATCATTATCCCATTGTAGCAGGCGAACCACTACCCTATCATTGTCTTTGGCATCGCCTATGTTGGACAGGGGAATAAATATGTCTGGCATAGGTTTTTCCATTCCGGCTATAAAAAAAGCAAAGCCTTTATTCATTTGCAGTTGCCCGATAAATTCTGTCCGTTTGCGGTGAAGCACATTTTTTACTACGCCCTGCATACGCCGGCCACTGCTCTTCATTTCTTTAACAGCCACATGGACGGTGTCGCCATGCAAAGCGGTATTAAAATCTCCCGGGCGGATAAGGATATCTATATCCATTCCTTCGATCGTTACAAAACCCATTCCTGAACGGGTAATCTCCAGCATCCCCTTCAGCACTTTAGCGGATGATGATGGCCTTTGCCTTTCTTTAGTATTTTTCTTTTTTGAATTTTTTCGTCCCATTCTAATTTTTTATGATTGTTGCTTAAAGTTTTCAATAAAATCCATGACCAGTTTATCAAACTGGCTCTCTTCGTTAAAGAGAAATTGGTGGTGGACAGGAATAACATATAAGGGCAATTCAGCGATTTCAGCAGTGAATTTAACTAACCGGACTGCATCTTTTTCTGTTGTCAGAATAATCTTATTGGTAGTGTCTATTTTTTCAAACTTCAGTTTGATTTCATTAAGGTCATCAATGGTAAAAATATGATGGTCTGGATACTGCAACATATGATAACTATTGCTGTGCTCTTCCAGCATTCTTTTTAACGGCCTGGGATTGGCAATGCCTGTTACCAGCAACACTTCCGTAGTGGCATCTGGTACAAATATTTTGTTGCTGCTGATATGATACATTTTCCCATACCCGATAGCTGTAAAGAAAACCGGCTGCCGGGGTAATGGGTTAATTTCTTTCAGCACTATTTGTTTTTCTGCTTCTGATAAACCAGGTTTACATTTCGTTACGACCATTATTTCAGCCCTTTTGTAACTGCTTTTTAAATCCCGCAGGTCACCAGTGGGTAAATAAAAATCACTTGTAAATAAATTATTATACTCCGTCAGCAGGATGTTCAGCCCCGCTTTAATCGACCGGTGCTGAAAAGCATCATCTAAAATGATAGCCTGCGTTTCAGGTCTGTCATGCAATAACTGCGGGATAGCCAAAATCCTTTCACCTCCCACGGCCACCGGCACCTCCGGAAATTTCAAATGAAACTGCATCGGTTCATCTCCAATCTCCAGTGCCGTAGAACTTTTATTGGCCAATGCATAACCTGTTGTTTTTCTTTTATATCCACGGCTTAGTGTTGCCACCTTGAATTTATCTTTCAAGCTGGCAACCAGGTATTCTACCATCGGCGATTTTCCGGTTCCACCTACAGAAAGATTACCGACACAAATCAATGGCAGACCAAAACTGGCAGACCTTGAAATATTTTTATTATACAACCAGTTCCGGATGCTGATACCCAGCCAGTA